>JANQOC010000244.1 GCA_028279265.1 Hyphomicrobiales bacterium | reverse complement strand
ATGGTTCGAAGTCATCCCGGCCAAGCTGGACAGGGTGTTCTCGGCCATTTTGGATCGTTCCGTTCCATCCGACCGAAGCGCTGGCAGCGAGGTCTGTATACCCATAACCAAATCAGGAGAACTCAATGTCACGCACAGCTTTCACGTCAATTTTAGCCATCGCCGCCCTCATGTTCGGACTCCAGTTTGCAGCCGCTCAGTCTTCCAAAGACAACATGGCTAAAGATACGATGGCCAAGGACACAATGGCTAAAGATACCATGGCAAAAGACACCATGGCAAAAGACACCATGGCCAAGGATACCATGGGCAAAGACAACATGAAGAAAGATTCCATGGCCAAGGATACCATGGGTAAAGATAACATGAAGAAAGATGCCATGGCCAAGGACACCATGGGCAAGGATGCCATGGCCAAGGACAGCATGGGCAAAGATGCTATGGCCAAAGACAGCATGGGTAAAGACGCCATGGCCAAGGACAAGAAGTAATAGGATGGTCCTGATCTACCATAGATCGGGATTTTATTTTGCCTGAAACAGTCATTGAGAGTTTTAAAGACTTCAGGCGAGCGTAGATATTTATCAGAGGGGCGACCTGCATATAACAGTCGCCCTTCTTTTTTTGCGAAGAATTAGGTACAAAATTGGGAAGAGGCTCCAAATCCCCAAGGGTTCAATTTGATAGCCGGATGCTGAAAGACTGTCATGTCACGCTCTATTCTGATCATTGAAGACGATCCTGATATTTCTCAGCTCATCGAATTACATCTCGGTGACAGCGGGTACAATACCATCACGGCGACCACCGGTGAGGATGGGGTCGAGAAATTTCGACAGAACGGTGTCGATCTGGTCGTTCTGGATGTCATGCTGCCGGGCATGGATGGACTTGAAGTGTGCCGAACACTGCGTTCTCAACAGGCCTATATTCCCATACTGATGCTCACGGCCAAGTCGACCGAGCTCGACCGTGTCGTCGGTCTGGAAATGGGTGCAGATGACTATCTGACCAAGCCGTTCAGCATTCCGGAGCTGGTTGCCCGGGTGCGGGCGCTGCTGCGCCGGGTGGATGCGTTGGCGACCAAGGACGCCGCTCCGGCTGAGGAAAAACTTATCGATCACGGAGCCCTGAAGATCGATGTGGAACGGCACGAAGTTCTCATCGATGAAAATAGAATAGACCTTACAGCGCGTGAGTTCGATCTGTTGCTTCATTTTGCGCGGCATCCCGGTTATGTATTTAATCGCACGCAACTCCTGGACCAGGTCTGGGGCTATAATCACGAAGGTTATGAGCACACAGTCAATACCCACATCAATCGGTTGCGGGCCAAAGTGGAAACCGATCCCGCTAATCCGCGATTCATTCAGACGGTCTGGGGTGTCGGTTATAAATTTATGGATTAGGTAGCGATGATTCGGACGCTTTACGGGAAACTGGCCCTGGGGCTCGCCGTCGTACTGCTCGCGGTTGGAGGCATCTATACGATCATCAGCCAGATGACGTTGCGACATCATCTGGATGAAGTGAATCAGCAGCTGAATCGTGGCCTGGCGGAAAACCTGGTCGCCGACAGAAATCTCGTTCGCGAAGGCAAGCTCAATAATGAGGCGCTCAAGGAAACATTTGACCTCTATATGTCCATCAATCCAAGTATCGAGATTTACGTTCTCGATCTCGATGGCAAAATAATTTCCTACTCCGCGGATCCGAAAAAGATCAAACGAAACCGCGTTGATCTCATTCCTATAAAGTCTTTCCTGACCATGGAAGAGCCTTACCCGCTTCTCGGTGACGATCCGCGCAGTCACGATCGCCAAAAAGCCTTTTCCGTTACACCCATTCCGTCGAAAAGCAATCCGGAAGGATATTTGTACGTGGTCCTGCGCGGTGAACAATATGAGACGGCGGAACAGCTGGCGGTGGGAAGTTATTTTTTCAGGTTTTCCGGACTCGCCATGGCCGTCAGTCTCGGGGTCGGCCTGCTTGCCGGTTTGCTAGTTTTTCACTTTATCGTTGGGCGTCTCAGGCGCTTGTCTTCGGTGATGCAGCAATTTGAGGAATCGCATTTCTCAAGTCCAATACGCTATCGAGAGGGACTCGAAGGACCGGCGCGTTATCAAAAAGGCCGCGAAAGCGCGACTGACGAGATTGATCAGTTGGGAATCCGGTTCGATCAGATGGCGGAACGCATTGGTGATCAGATCGAACAGTTGCGCGGGCAGGATGCTTTGCGGCGCGAACTCGTCGCCCAGGTTTCCCATGATCTGAGAACGCCGCTGGCAGCGATATTGGGCTACCTCGAATCGATCCAGATCAAGGGTGATAGCCTGTCACCGGAACAGCGCCAGGAATTCATAAGTATTGCCTTGCGTCAGGGACGGCATCTCAGCGGCCTTGTCGATGAGTTGTTCGAACTCGCCAGCCTGGATGCCAAGGAACGTCAACCCGTTTGTGAGCCCTTTGCCCCCGGCGAACTGGTGAATGACGTGGTTCTGAAACATCAGCTGCAGGCGCAGGAAAAAGACATCGATCTTAAACTGCAGGTGCCCGAGGATTTGTCCTTTGCCTTCGGAGACATCGAACTGACCGAGCGTGTCCTGGACAATCTGCTCGATAATGCCTTTTCAGCGACAGATGCAGGCGGCAAGGTCGATGTCTGTCTCTCTGAACGAAATGGGCATATTGAAGTTGCCGTCGAGGATACGGGGCACGGTATTTCGCCCGCGGACAAGACAAACATCTTCAAGCCGTTTTTTCGCAGTGAAAGTCGCAAAAGTGACAAAAAGCATGCGGGGCTCGGGCTGGCCCTGGCCAGCCGCATCATGGAACTGCAAAATGGCGACCTGACTGTGGAAAGTGAGCCCGGACAGGGGGCAAGATTTGCATTATCTTTACCAAAGGCCCCTCAATAAATCTAAAGTTATGAATTTGTGAGGATATTGTGTCGAAACTCCTGTAATTCACACCTATATGAGGGTTGGAAGCATGTGCTGCCGAAATCCGGTCGGCGGAGTTTGGTGACAGGCATTTCCTTTATCGCGCGAAACATAAGGTTAAGACGATGAAAAGAATTATTATTTTGGTTTGCGGTCTGATCGGTGTGGCAGCTCTGCTTCAGATCGGCGAGGGCAAAGCCGCGAAAGACAACGTCCCGGCAGAACTCAAAGGACTTGCTGTTGCAACCTTTGCCGGTGGCTGTTTCTGGTGCGTGGAGTCGGATTTCGAGAAAGTGCCGGGGGTCAAGGAAGCCATTTCCGGTTACAGTGGCGGAATTCATCCGAATCCGACCTATAAAAAGGTCGCTTCCGGGCAAACCAAACATACTGAAGCGGTCCAGGTTTATTATGATCCAAAAATCATATCTTACGAAGGACTCCTCGAAGCCTTTTGGCGGATGATCAATCCGACCGACGTCAATGGCCAGTTCGTTGACCGCGGTGCTCAGTACAGGCCGGAAATTTTCTATCATAATAATG
This sequence comes from Hyphomicrobiales bacterium, assembly GCA_028279265.1. Lineage (GTDB taxonomy): Bacteria > Pseudomonadota > Alphaproteobacteria > Rhizobiales > CAYWUX01 > JANQOC01. The sequence continues at coordinate 4,826 of JANQOC010000244.1, read as the reverse complement.
CGGAAAAAGTCGCGGCTGAAAAGTCGAAAGCGCGTCTTGAAAAGTCGGGTCGTTACAACAAACCTCTAAAAATCGAGATCACCCAGTTTACAGCCTTCCATACGGCCGAAGCTTATCACCAGGACTACTACAAGAAAGCTCCGGTGCGTTACAAATATTATCGTTACGGTTCAGGTCGCGACCAGTATCTGCAAAAAATCTGGGGGAAAGATCTGAAGGTGGATTATTCGAAGTTCAAGACTTCGGAAGCCAAGCCGCGCTATTTCAAACCTTCGGACACCGAACTCCGCAAGCAACTCACGGCCCTGCAGTATGATGTCACCCAGAACGACAGCACGGAAAGACCGTTCCACAACAAGTACTGGGACAACAAGCGTGAAGGCATTTATGTGGATATCGTCAGTGGTGAGCCCTTGTTTTCATCCCGGGACAAATTCAAGTCCGGTACGGGCTGGCCGAGTTTCACCAAGCCCATTGATGCCCACCACATTGTCCGCAAAACCGATAAGAAGCTGTTCTATACGCGGATCGAAGTGCGCAGCAAATATGGTGACAGCCATCTGGGACATGTGTTCGATGACGGTCCGGCGCCTACCGGTCTTCGATATTGCATCAACTCCGCATCGCTGAGATTTGTGCCCAAGGAAAAAATGGCAGAAGAAGGCTATGGGGAATTCATGAAACACGTTCAGGTAGCCAGCAACTAGCAGCTTATCCAGAAACTATTAGAGCACTGAATTAATTGGCTCCGTTCGGGTTGAGAATTTTGTTTCAACCGAACGGACCCTTTTTATTTCTATCCGCCAAGTCTGGTATGTCTAGCCCATACCAGCCCAGCCTATTCAGTAGGTTTGACTGAGCCGCAGCCAGTCGCTGCGATCCACAGTCTTGATTTTTACAGATTCGACCTGCAGCTTGTCCGATTTAGCGGGCAGCACATTCAGAGTAATTTCGCTGCCGGCAGAGCCACTCGCCCAGAGCTTGCGATAAAAGTCCGCCTGGCCGGATACAACCTCTCCTTCTACGCCGAGAATGAAGTCGCCGGAACCAAGCCCCGCTTTTTCCGCCGGCCCCTCTTTCGATACGCGATTGATAATGAGACGCCCGGAAATTTCACTTGTGTTGGCGCCAATCCAGGGTCGGTGCGGTGCTTCCCGGCGCCCCTTTTCAAGCAGGTCCCCCAGTATCGGTTTCAGAATATCAATAGGGACAAACATATTGCCAGGCAACACGGCACCGGGAAGTGCATTATTGACGATCAGGGAACCGATGCCTAGGAGTCGTCCCTCTTCCGAAACAAGGGCCGCGCCGCTATGGAACGTATGGGGGGGAGACGTGAAAATTGCATTCTCCAATAAATATTCCCAGCTGCCGGTAAACTCTCTGCGCGATACGACTTTCGCGCCGATTATCGGGCGGTCGCCGCCACGGGAAACCACAAGCACATTCGTATCCTTCGCCAGCTCGGCCGAACTTCCGAATCTCATCGGAGGGACATTGATCGCTTTTGTCGCCCGGATGAGACCGAAGCCGCTGTCATGATCATAGGCGATGATGTTGGCTTCAATCGCATTTCCGTCCGGGCTTGTGACCTCGGTTTTCTCGGCTTCAAGGATCAGGTAGCCAATAGTCAGGATCAGGCCCTTGCTGTCGATCACGACACCGCTGCCTATGCGTTCGGTGCCGAGAAAGGAAGCCGTCCGGGCCGTAGACGGAACCTGAGACTTCACATTGATAATGGCTTGAAGAATATTTTCTTTCGTTGCCGTCTGTGCAACGGAAGCTTGCGTTCCAATGAGGGCAACAACTATCGAAAAACTAATTGCGAAAAAAATTTTTCTGCTTGTCTTGTACATGGGGTCCTACCGCTGCTTTAGCCTGTCAAAATGGTGATGCCGGTAGCGGCACTTGTCAAAACAAATTTTGGCGAAGATCATTATGGATTCTTCCATACCGGAGTGGACTGCTGCCTTAAAATTTTTCAGCGGGCTTGTGAAAACGAAGGCTTGGCAGGAAAAGCGCATCTGTTTAATGTGCAGTTCATAAGTGAATTGGCGTCGCGGTGAGGCACAACAGGGCTGCAAACCGGACGTGCACTAAATTCTTTACGGGGAGATTAAGCGTGACGATAGGATTTTTGGCGGCGGTAGCTTTTGCGGGAATTATAGCGACTTATGGTCTTCTGACGATGGCACTTTGGGCGGGTCAGCTGGGACTTCCGAAGCTCGATTTTGCAACGGCAATGACAAAATACACTTATGGCGACTCCTATGAAGGCGATCCGCCTTTTCTCATGGGAAACTTTGTCGTCTACATGAACGGTATCGTATTTGCGTTGCTTTACGCGACCGTATTCGAAGCCTACCTGTTTGGAACCCCAGTCATAAAGGGCGCAATCTACGGAACCATCCTTTGGTTTGTTTCCTGCTCGTTTTATGTGCCTGTGTTTTTGCGCGAAGGTTTTTTTCTATCCAAGATTCACAAGAACGCCTGGATAACCAGTCTGATGGTCCACGTTATCTGGGGTGTTGTCGTAGGTTGGTTGAGCCCCACACTCTGATAAGCGTAAATTCCCCAGGATCGTACTCTGTCACGCGTACGTTTCTTTGCTAGTAACTTCAGATCCGGCCTCTATCCAGGCCGGATTAGAATTGGATAAGGATCCGGTTTTTTGCATAACCGACGCCCCTCTCCCCTGCTTGCTGCATTGAAAAATAGGTGGCACGGGGGCGTTGAAAAATGGAACAAACTCTCCGGCAATGTCCGCGGTTCGATTTGGCTGATGATCGGCGGCGTGTTCTTCACGCTCATGGCCACATTGATCAAATATGTCGGCAGCACCAGTTCGCTGCATGTGACCGAAATCCTGTTTGTCCGCCAGCTGGTCGTAATTTTCATTACACTTCCCCTTCTGGCAAGGAATTTTCCCCAGGCTTTTCAGACCTCGCGCAGAGACCTTCACGCCGTGAGAATTGTCTGCTCATTTCTCGCGGTGTTACTGGGTTTTACAGCAATCATTCACCTGCCGCTTTCAGATTCAATCACACTGAGTTTTTCGCGGACAATTTTTATCACCATTCTGAGTATCTTTATTCTCAGTGAAACTGTCGGGATTCGACGCTGGGGCGCTGTTATTGTGGGGATGGTCGGAGTGCTTATCGTGCTGCGCCCCACGGGCGTTGACAGTCTCAACTTCTACGGAATTCTCGCCGTCCTGTCCGCCTTGCTCGTCGCCATGCAGAGAATTCTCATCAAAATACTTTCGCGCTCCGATCAGCCGGTGACTCTTATTGTTTATCAGGCAATCGGGACGCTTGTTCTGCTATCTCCTTTTGCATTCTATTACTGGATTTGGCCGACGTTCGAACAACTGATATTGCTCATTCTGATTGGCGTGCTCACGATTATTGCGCAGACCATGAATATTTTCGCTTATCGCATCGGTGAAGCTTCGCTGATAAGTATACTGGATTATCTGCGTTTGCTTTATGCCATACTTCTCGGGGCAGTTGTTTTCGGAGAGCTGCCAAGCTGGAACGTGCTTGTCGGCGGCGCAATAATTATCCTCGCTTCCATTTATACGATTCGCCGGGCCGCCCGGCGACGTGGGTCAACATGACGATTGAACCAAACACTACGGCGACAAACTGGAAGACGATCGTCCTTTGTCTCGTGGCGGGTCACATCGCGATCATGCATCTGGGAAAGGTGGCCCCGGCTCTTCCGCAAATTCAATCGGATTTTGGCATCAGCTTTGTTTTCGGTGGATGGATTGCCTCGATATTCAATCTGACTGGCATCTCCCTCGGGCTCATCGCCGGGACATTATCCGACCGTATAGGTCACAGGAACATTATTCTGTCGGGATTGCTTGTTCTCGCGGCCGGAAGTTTTATAGGCGCTTTGACCCAAGGTGGTCTCGGTCTTCTTCTTTCCCGGCTTGTTGAGGGTGTTGGTTTCACGGCCATCGTTGTCAGTGCGGCCGCTCTGACCATTCAGTCGTCTTCACTGGAACACCGCAAACTGGCGCTCATGATCTGGGGGACTTATTTTCCCGTTGGCTTGTTCATATTTTTCTGGATCTCAGGATGGATCCTCGAGATTCAGGGATGGCGATTTCTTTGGATTATTGGCGGGTCTGCGTGCCTGATCTGGGCTCTTGTTTTTGCCTTGGGAACGACCGTGACTTCACAAAATTCAAGATCCGGTCCGCCCTTGCGCGGCTTCATAAAAAATATCACCCTGACACTGATGGCACCGGGTACGCTGGTTATTGCGGTTTGTTTTGCATTCTATTCTCTGCAACAACTCGCTCTTTTGACCTGGCTGCCCAGTTTTCTGGCTTATGAGCATGACATCGAACCCGGACAGGCCGGATTTCTGGTTGCTTCGACACAGATCTTCAATTTCGCGGGCAATGTACTCTGCTGGTGGGTTTTAAGTCGGGGGGTGCTGATCTGGAAAACGATTTTTATCTGCGGCTGGATCATGATTGTCACCGTCCTCACACTGTTCTGGGGAGGGGCTTCCGAACCCACTAAGCTAATACTTGTCTATGCTTTGGCATTATTTGGCGGGTTAATCCCAATTGCCGTTTTTACTAGTGTGCCTTTACTGTCGCCGTCACCGTCACAGCTCGCCACTCTGAACGGTCTTGTTGTTATGTTCAGTGCTCTCGGCCAGATTGCCGGTCCCCCCTTGTTGGCTCTGACTCTGGGTCCGAATCAGGTGTGGGACAATAGTTTCTGGCTTTTGGTCCTATGCAGTCTTTTGATAACCATTCTTGCATGGCTTATGCGCCCCATCGAGAAACGCATTGTCGGTTC
>JANQOC010000620.1 GCA_028279265.1 Hyphomicrobiales bacterium | reverse complement strand
GGCGTGCGGACAGCAAAATGAATATGCGGTGTGCGGCCGGGATAAGGAACCGGACGAATGGTACGGAAGCGATACCGGCCCTGATCATCTGTTAAGGCGCGACCTCGCCCCTGAAATCCGATATCGCGGGGGTTTGCACGCCTATCCCGGGGGTGACGATAGCGGCCGTTGCCGTCGCACTGCCAGATCTCCACCTTCGCCTGTGGAATAACGCTTCCGGATCGATCACGAATGCGGCCGGTAATATAGGTCACCTGTCCCATGGCTTCTGCGGCCTCACCCTGCACACGCACGAGATCCCAGTCGATATCTCCGGCCCAATCCGTCGGGTAAAACGGTCCTTCCGATTGCCGCGGGGTCACGGGAAATTTCGGAGCCGCCTGCACCGGCAGGCCGGTGACAAGCAGGGGGACAGACGCCGCTCCCAGCCCGGTTAGAAACCGTCGGCGTTCAAGACCGGATTGGAAACCTGATTTCACGGTACACCTCCTGATATTGGACCAGTTCACTGCTGATACGGTGAATTATTTGGGAATCCGTCGCCCTCCCGGCAAATCACTTTTTTGGCAGCAAGGCGCAAAGGACCAAACCGCCGGACCCGGCTAAAACATTGTATTTTCGTTGGCCGATGAGTCCGGAATGACTTGCAGCACATCCCAGTGCTCAACGATCTTGCCGTTGTCATCAAAGCGAAAAATATCGATGCCTGCATAATCCTTATCGCCAGGCCATTGTTGATGGCAATGCAATACCACCAGATTTCCCTCGGCAATAGCGCGTTTGAAATGGACCTTCTTGCCCGGATACCCCTCCTGCATCCTCTCGAAATAGGTGACAAAGGCGTCTTTGCCGTCACCAACTTCAGGATTGTGCTGGATGTACGTATCGCCGGTGTATTTTTCCACGGCCTCGCGCGGTTTGCACTGATTGAACATCAGATCATAAAAGTCCTGCGCTGCCCTTTTGTTGCGATCAAGATTTTCAGCCATCTGTCTCACCTCTTTCGTAAACGGCGTTCGCCCTTCTGAGCGTAGGTCAGAATGCACGAGCATAATGACAGAATCATGCGATTGCCTAGAATTTGTGCAGAGAACTCCGCAGTTATCGGGATTTATGAACTGCCAACTTGACCCACATCAACAACTGCAGACCCGGCGCGGGGTATAATTATCCGCAATCGACAATTTCACGTTGTTTGCAGAACTTTCATTGATCTGAAAAGTTCGTTCGTTGGGTCCCGGAACGGTGTTAAATCCGCAGTTCCGGGACTTAACTTTGCAATCTGCTTGTACGAGAACAGGTGGAAAGCAATCAACAAAAGCTGTTTCAGCCTTTGACTTTTCTGATCAGCACTTTCACCCCGTAGGCAGGCATGCCCAGTACCGACAGGAGTAAGATGATTCCGAGGAACTGGAAGACAAACTGCCCGTGAAACGGTAGTGATTCAATCAGAATGGGATGCATGAGCACAATCGTGCCTACAATCAGACTAATCATCAATGAGTGGATGGCTAAATTCTTAAAATCTCTCGCCTTAAATCCCATCCAAATGGGTATGACGAGTAATAACAAAACAAAAACTTCCGGCATTACTTTGCCTAATCCTCTTTGAGACTATTACCCGCTAAGGTTACACATTTTCCGATCCGGCGATAGTTACCGTTTGCTCTTAGACATTTCGACTAATGAGTTTGCAACTGTTGCCTTGCCACAACAAATCATCAAATCCCTGCCCTATTTCGATCTCAGTGTAGTCGAACGGGGAACGGCGGGAATATGAAACACTTCACGATTATAATTTCGTGCGTTATCGCATTGGTTTCCATACTCGGCTTTGTGCTGAGCCGGTCCGTCGACTTTTCCTCACCGGAAGCGGCCTATCGGCAGGGAATGTCGGCTTTTCATTCCGGGGAATATGAGCGCGCGATCCCCGCGTTGAAAGCCGCGGACCAGGGGGGCGTCACCACGGCAAACTTCGCCCTGGCTCGAATTTACAAGGCCAGTGGAAATGACGATTTAAAAGCTTTCCAAATGTTCGATAAATTTGCCCGGGGCCACAGCAGTGCCGGATACAAACATCCCTATGCCGCGGCGATCGCCGAAGCCTTCGTCGAAGTAGGCAAATACTATAACTCAGGCATACCCGGGACCGACGTTAAAAAGGATCCGCACGAGGCTTATCGCTATTTTCATCATGCCGCCGCAAATTTGCGAAATCCGATCGCGGCTTACCATGTGGCCCTGCTGTATCTGAGCGGCGAAGGCGTCGTCAAGAATGCCCGCACCGCCGCCAAATGGCTGAAAAATTCTTACGAAAAAAACCATGCGCAATCCCAGGCCCTGCTGGGCAATTTATTCTGGCAGGGAAAGGGGGTCAAAACAAACAAACCCCTTGCCCTCTCCCTGCTGATGATGGCCCGGACCAATTCGGAAGATGAAAACTGCATCGGATATGATCAGACCACCCAGAGGCGCATTCTGAAATCCTTCGAGCGGATTGACGGCGCCGTCAGTCAAAAAATCAGAACCGGGGCAAACGACATATACGAAGAGCTCTATTATCCCTGCTTTGCCAATATCGATCTCCCGGCAATCGAGGACGTGCGGGAGAGGCGCGTTTATGAAGATGGCGGTGAACCGAATAGATCCGACGGTCCGCCGGAGGATGCGAGCGGGGACAACGGTCCGCCGATGACATTTCACTA
>JANQOC010000610.1 GCA_028279265.1 Hyphomicrobiales bacterium | reverse complement strand
TCTTCTGCAACTTCAACAAAACGACCGGTGCTCCTGTGTATCTTGGACGGATGGGGTGAACGAGAAGAGACGGACGACAATGCCGTTCGACTTGCCCAGACTCCGACCTGGGATAATCTGCGTCAGACATCACCATTTTGCCTGTTGAAGACCGATGGGATAGATGTCGGTTTACCCGAAGGCCAGTTCGGCAATTCTGAGGTGGGACATCTGAATATAGGAGCGGGTCGTATTGTGTTTCAGGATCTCCCGCGCATCGATCTGGCCATCGAAAACAGAGAGCTCCAGAGCAACCGGGAACTCAAGCTTTTTATCGAGAAGCTGAAGTCGTCCAAGGGGACCTGTCATATTCTCGGACTTATGTCACCGGGTGGCGTACACGCCCACCAGAACCATATTACGGAGTTGTGCCGCATTCTCGATAGCAACGCGATTCCCGTTTGTGTGCACGGATTTCTTGATGGACGGGATACACCGCCCCAAAGTGCGGCGCAGTATGTGCAGGAGTTTGAACGGTCGATCTCAGACTATTCTCACTGTCAGCTCGCAACTCTTTGCGGCCGTTACTTTGCAATGGATCGCGACAAAAGGTGGGAACGGGTCGAAAAAGCCTATCATTTGCTCTTGCAAGGCCGCGGAGAGACAATGGATGGAACGATCGCCGCGATAGAAAAGAGCTACGAGAAAAATATTGGAGATGAGTTCCTGGAGCCCCTGGTAGCCCCATCCTACTCCGGCATGGGCAATGGCGATGGTCTCCTTATGGCCAATTTCAGGGCCGACCGGGCGAGGCAAATCCTGCAGTCCCTGGTTGATCCTTCCTTTGATGAGTTTGAACGATCCACAACTGTGGAGTTTGCAGCCCGCCTTGGGATGGTCTCCTATTCCGACGATCTTGATGCCTATTTCCCGGTCCTGTTTCCAGCCACGGTGCTGGAAAATGTCCTTGGTAAAACCGTCAGCGACGCCGGACTGTCGCAACTGAGGCTTGCCGAGACTGAAAAATATGCTCATGTCACCTATTTTCTGAATGGGGGCGAAGAAAGTCCTTTCAATTGCGAGGACCGCATTTTGGTCCCGTCGCCCAAAGTGGCCACCTATGATTTAAAGCCGGAAATGTCTGCACCCGAACTTACCGATGAACTGGTAAAAGCTTTGACGCAGCGCACGTACGATCTCATCGTGATCAATTATGCAAATGGTGACATGGTTGGACATACGGGTTCATTGGATGCGGCCATACGCGCCGCCGAAGTTCTCGATGGCTGTCTCAAACGCGTTCTTGAAACCCTGAACCAAGTTGACGGTACCATGCTGTTAACCGCGGATCATGGAAATTTTGAACTGATGCGTGATCCCGTTACCGGTGGGCCGCATACAGCTCATACGCTCAATCCGGTCCCAGCGCTGCTAGTCAACGGGCCCTCCGAAGTCCAAGAGTTAAATAATGGCCGCCTGGCAGATATCGCCCCGACCCTGCTCAAACTTCTGGGCGTCAATCAGCCGCCGGAAATGACCGGAAGCGCATTGTTCTAGCTTGTATTGTTAAAGAACAAACGAACGATTGTTTCTTGATCATGCGCACGTAAAACCCGTGATCAAATTCAGCCGGTCCGGGCGCGAATGTCCTCTTCGGTGACATCTCCCATAAACACATAACCCGTCTCCTCGACCGATCCGGCCCCGATATAGATACCAACAACTTCGATCGGATCGGTAGGGCTGAGATTATGCAACCAGTGCTCTACGCCGCGGGGAATGTAGTGAAAATGCCCACCCCGGACCTCGACACGATCCTCACCGGCACCGGCGAGACCGTGGCCTGATATGATGTAGTAAATTTCCTCGCAATTATCATGTCGGTGCTTCTTATGTACGGCTCCTGGAAAAAACCGAGCCCGGAACAATGTCGATTTGCAACCATTGTGCTTGCCGAGAGGAAGTCGGAAATCTGTAATGGACCAGCCCTCGCTGGCGTTCATGCTTTCCTGGGGTACATTATCGAGATGCACAAGCAGACCTTCGGTAATGTCCTTGCCTGTCGATTTCAGATCTTCCGCCTGGACATCACCGCAGAATTCGTAACCCGACTTTTCCAGATCGCCCGCTTCGAGATAAAAGCCCACGACCACGGCTTCTTCATCATCACTGGTATTCTGAAAGAAATGTTCCGTCCCCTTGGGGATTAGGCGGCAATGCCCCGGCCCGACTTCGCTGCGCCCCTCACCCTGTCCGATGGTTCCCTTGCCACTCAGATAAACAGCGATTTCGTCGCATGAATGATGCAAATGCTTCTTATGCGCTGAGCCCGGTCGAAATATCGAATGAAACGCTGTTGTCGAACTACCGTGGACACCTGATATCGGAAGTCGAAACTCGGAAATGGCCCAACCATCTCTCTCTTCAAGACTTTCAGGAGTGACATCGTCAATATGGACCAGAGGATAAGTATGAGACATCAGCCCTCCTTCGGGAAAATTTGGTTCAGGTTAAATCTGGAAGCTACGGATCGGCACGAGTATACAATCGTATTTATAGATTTGTAACCTGCTGGACTGGAGTTCACGAACCAAAATAAATCTGCTGAGGAAATTTAGGTATCATAACCAAGGGAGAGCCAACCGGGTTGAGGCGTTTCAGGGCCCCAAAACCAATAGAACCCCAGTTCGAAAACCGGGGTCCAGTAAAAAGGGAAGGAACAACGCCATAAAACCTTCCGAAATCT
>JANQOC010000578.1 GCA_028279265.1 Hyphomicrobiales bacterium | reverse complement strand
CTGAGATCCTCTTCCTCTTCGTCGACTTCTTTTGTACCGCCATGCGCAAGGCTTTTGTTGCGCCGTTTGCTCAGGTCAATGAGAGAATAGATGAGCGTCGCCACAATTAGAATTTCGATAATGATGACCACGGGTTTATCGAGCATCCATCCCCAGCCACCATAGATGGTCGTTGAGAGGTGAAGATTCTCTTCCATCAGTTCGCCGAGAACGATGGCCAGGATAATCGGAGGTCGCGGCCAACCCCCCTGCTTCATTGCATAGCCGAGCACACCCATCAGCAGGCACAGCCACCAGTCTTCGATAGAGGCGCTGGCGATCCAGGCCCCCATCATGATGAAACAGAGCACACCAGGGACGATGAGATGTCCGGGCATGAACGCCACTTTGGCGATTTGCCGGCTCCAGACCATCAGCAACAGGGCGGCGAAAATATTGGCGATGACCAGATCCCAGATCATGGAGAATGTCAGGTCAAGATTGTCGGTCAGCATTTCCGGTCCGGGCTTGAGGCCCTGGATGATAAGGGCGCCAAGAAGGATTGCCGTTCCAAGACTGCCCGGAATACCAAATGCAACTGTCGGAATGAGCGCGCCGGCGCGGTTTGCGTTATTTGCGGCTTCCGGGGCAATAACGCCGCGAATGTCACCGGATCCGAACTGGGATTTATCTTTCGAACTTTGAACCGCGTGACCATAGGCAATCCAGTCCACAATGGAAGCGCCGAGGCCGGGAATAATTCCCACATAAGTTCCGATCAAAGCACAGCGAAACGCCAGCCAGCGGTAACGGATCGCATCTTTTATGCCCTGGAGCATGCTTGCAGATTTGGATTTGTCGTCAGCGACTTTTGAGATCGAGGAATTTCTGACGGCCATTTCCAGGAGCTCGGGAATTCCAAACAGTCCCAGGACAATCGGGATAATCGGCAACCGGTCGGACAAATAGGCGGTATCAAAACTGAAACGGATCGTCCCTGTCTGCGCCGCCTCTCCGACCGTGGACAATAATAAGCCGAGAGCGGCCACGAGCAGCCCCTTGCCGACTGAGCGGCCGGAGATTGAGCCGACCATAGTCAGGCCGAGAACGGCAAGCATGAAAAATTCTGCAACACCGAATTTAAGAATGAGGGGAAGGAGAATGGGCAGGGAGGCGGCCATGATGAGCGCACCCAAAACACCGCCAAAAGCGGAGACCGTATAGGCGGCGCCAAAAGCCCGCGAAGCCTGCCCTTTTTTTGCCAGGGGATAGCCGTCCAGTATCGTCGCCTGCGAGGCCACGGTGCCGGGTATACCGAGCAGCACCGAAGCGATTGTATCGCTTGTCGATGTGATGGCATACATCCCCAGAAGCAGGGCAAATGCGGAGACGGGCTCCATACCAAAAGTAAAGGGGAGCAGGATAACCAGTCCGAGAACGCCGCCAAGCCCCGGGACGACGCCGATAACGAGACCGATGAATATGCCAAGAAGCAGAAAGCCGAAAGCAGGCCAGGCAAAAACCTGAAAGAGCCCACTCAGCATTGCTTCAATCATTGGCCGACCATAGAATTCTCGGACGCCATGACTGTGCTCCCGAGAATATCAATCTTTAAATCAAGGAAGGAATGCCGGTCCATTTGCCTGGACCGGCACCAGATGACTAGTTTTTCTTTGTCGAAGCTTTCTTGGAATAACTATCCAAAAACTTCAGGTGGCTTTCAGGAACACTGTTGAGCAGGCTCGTAAAGTGTCGTCCCGTAGGTCGGTCAACCACAGGCAGATTGAAACCAAATCGTTTCTTTTCATCAGCCTTGTAATCCGGGTCGTTGGTGACTTTGACGAATGCTTGCTCAAGAACTGCAAGCTGATCTTCCTTGGTTCCCGGTGGCAGCAAGGCGACATAGCTCATGCCACTGACAACTGAAAGGAGCCACTTGTAAACTTCGTAAATGTCGCCGGAAGGTTCTGAGCCTTTTACTTTCTTATAGTATTCGGGAAAGCTCGGAATATCTCCAAAAATGCCGGACATATCTACATACTTGCCATCGAGCGTACGTGCCGGATGGTACCAAAGCGGCAGAGCTTTACCTTTGCTGACCATGTTCGGTACGGCATAGGTCTGGTAGACATTGTTCCCCGATGTCATCAGCTTGATTTCGCCGCGCTGCAGGGCTTTCACAACTTTACCGGATCCCTTGAAGCCCGGTGCGTACTTGTATTTGCCTTCGGCACCGATCATGTCCAGGGTCATGCGGCCGGCCAGGTCAAACCTGTGCAGAACACGCTGTCCTCCATAGACAGGATTTGCAATTTTCAGAATGTCGTCACGGGATTTTACCGTTTCAGTGCTCGCATAGGTCAGGCTTGGATTTTGCAGGGCGCCGACCAATGGCATTTTGGTGAAATCCGCTTTCAGGCTTTTTTGCTTCAGAATTTGCGGTAGTGGATTGTAAGGCGTAAAGGCGATGGTCAATCCATCGGGATCAGCCTTTTCCCAGACATGGTTGAACACTTTCATGCCGCCGCCGCCAGGCATGTTTCTGGCTACGAATTGTGGATTTCCAGGAATGTATTTCTGCCAGAATTGCAGGAAAGCCCGAACGGTCAGGTCAGCACCGCTACCGGCGGGGCGACCGATGATTACATTGACGGTCTTGCCTTTGTAGTAGTCTTCCGCCTGTACTGAATCCGTAATGGCCGTTCCAAAAATCATTGGGGCAGCCAGGGCAAATCCCAAGAGTAAATTTCTAATCAGTTTCATTAAGCGTTTCTCCCATTATTGTTGTCATCGTGAAATGTGGATCACGACTACTCGTATTCAGCAGTTTGGTATTCGGTATTTTCGTCCGAATTCAATACGTCAAACCGACCGAAAACCGCTGGTGCGCGGTTCAAGACAATTAAATCAAAATGCCGGAAGGTGGGCAATTGAAAACTTCCGGGTTCCCTGCTCAGATTTGAATTCGCGTAGTATTTCTCTACATTCCGGTTCAAATTCTTAAGGGTTAACGTGGTTCAAAGGTTTTTGTCACTGCGAAATCACAGCGTTAAGCCCGGGTGAAGAAACTGTCGAACGTAATAAATTGCAGCATCATGTTTTCATGTGAAATCCCGGAGTCGAGTGAGAAATTTCAAGCTCTTCCGGAGTCATGAATTCTTCGATCTTTTCGAATAGCGGTGACGACAGATATCTTTCACCGGTATCCGGAAGCATACACAGGATCACAGAATCCGGATCGGCCTTTTCAGCGATCTGCAGGGCGACAGCAAAGGTCGATCCGCCGGATACACCGGTGAGAATACCCTCATTTGATGCAAGTTTGTTTGCCCACTCTATCCCTACGGGTCCCGGAACCGGAATAAGGTCATCGAAACATTCTTTGTCGATGGATTCCTGCAGGACAAGGGGAATGAAATCCGGGGTCCAACCCTGGATGGGGTGGGGTTCAAATGCCGGATGGCTCTCAGCGGGGGCACCATTGTCTCGGCGCTTCTGGGCAATTCCACTGGAAACAAGTTGTGCGTTAGCCGGTTCGCTCAATATGATTTTTGTTTCAGGGCGTTGT
>JANQOC010000717.1 GCA_028279265.1 Hyphomicrobiales bacterium | reverse complement strand
TTATTCGGCGTGTCTGTTATTTTTATTAAATAATAATCATTGCCAAGCGATGTTATGCTGCTTGTAAGAGAACCGCTGCCGCCCGTAGCCGTTCCAACGCTACCGGATGAGATATTGAAATATCCCTGATAATTTGTGAACGCAAAAATAGCAATTCGAACATGATCATTTACGTTTGCTTTCAAAAGGATTTGAGCGGTAACCGATTGATCTGTAGGAATAACGAATGTTGAGCTAACACCGATAGAATGCTCGACTGCCGTGTCTGTCCCTTCTGTGAATAAGGAAACCGAGGCATCGTATCCAGGGACTGTTTCAGAAGGTGCAGCGGTCAACGTGCCATTGGTTTCCGTCCATCCAGCATCTTCCCAATTCTCGGTATATGTGTGAAAATTATGCGCTGCGTACTCCAGCTCCCCATTAATATTGAACTGCCTTGCAGGAGAGGTGCGGAAAAAAGTTCCGTCCAGCCCTTGGAACCAGCCCGTGCTTGACAGGGGTAGGGTTTTAAAATTGGCACTGAACGCCGCTGGCGTCCCCCCGCTCAACTGCGCTGCCGTCATCAATTTTCCTGGTTGAACCAGCATAGAGTTACACCGTTACAACAGCGGCAATATCGCCTACATTGCATAAGAAATATTCAACACTTCCTGATGGAAGCATAACCCGACCGCCGTCGCTAGTGGCGTTTGGAGCGTTGCCAAAACTCACATAAACCGCCGCATCCGTCGCCACGCGGGCAAACCGACGGGTCGAGGTCGCCGCCGCCGTGGTTGTCTGATTTGAACCGCTTTCCGAGATCTCTTCCCCTGAAGCCCCTAGAGTCTTCATTGCCGGGGCGTTGATCTGGTTCAAGCCCCCGACGTCACAAAATACCACACTAACGGTCATTGGCTGCAATCCTCTTCTGGTCTTCTCGATCCTGGTTGCGGTGATAATCTTCCCAAGCCCGTTGTTCGTCGGCCTGTTCTTCCTGGATGTCCATCTGTTCCGCTTTTAATTCAAGCTCACGGGCGTCCTTGCGCTTCTGGTGGGCTAGTTTGTCATATTCGAGCTGAATGCTGTCCTGGTGCTGAATGTGGGCGCCCTGGGCGGTGATTTCGGCGATCTGAAGCTGAACGGCGTTCTTGGCGTCGTTTATTTCCTTGTCTATGGCCTTCAGTTTGACCGCCTGTTCGAGTTTTGCCATTTCGAGCTGCATTTGCGCCTGAGCCTCGGCTTGGCCCTCCTGGTCGCCCTGAGCGGCCTTCTGGGCCATCTCTGGGGCGCGTTGAGAAAGTTGATCCAGAGCGTCTTCGGCCTGCTTGCCCAATTTGAACTGTCGGGCGAATGAAGTGTAGACTTCCACGGCCACAACAAGAAGGTCCGGGGCGATTTGGAGAACACCGCCCATGGAGGTCGCAAATTGCGCGGTGGCTTGCAGGAATAAGTTCATCTGTTCCTGAGATCGCGCCATGTCCCCGCGGATCGTTGAATCCGTTTCGATGTCGATCTTGAACGACATCAAATCCGATTTGAACAATTGCAGGACCTGGGGCCAGATCTGGCGCTGCTGGTCGTTCATAGGCAGGCCGGTGATCGTCGAGATCGTTTCCGGGTCGTAATGCTCCTGATAGATCGCCGCCATCATGCGGAACAGCTCCCGGGCCAGTTTAGCGCCGGCGCGCTGATGATTATTGATCCGAAGGGATCCCCATTCCGACTTGATATGCTGGGCGGCGGCGGTTTCCCGCGCATCGGATGCCCCACGCAACACGTCAGAAAGCCCTATTACCTCATGAATTGTCGCTTTGACCTGGTCGCGCTGGACGTACAAACCCGCAAGGGCTTGTGTTAACTGGTCCAGGGGCATGGTGTAAATCGCAGATTCCAAACCACCGGCGCCATTAGCCCAGAGTTTGGCCGACTGGCTGTCAATGAAATCCCCGTCGTCTGCGGACATGATCGCGTCCACATCGGCTTTGATCGAGGCATCCGTGAGCCCGCGATATTTGAGCATTTCCGTCAGGCGGGTGATGCGCTTGGTGATGATATCCAGCTCATTTGCCAGTTTTTCATAAATAAAATAAGGCGTTACCGGTAGGTATTGGCTGATTCGCGAAATCGGCATATAAGGCTTCAGGATGGGAAAAAACTCCGGCAGCCCAAGAGGATCATCGAGAACCTTCGCCAGGCCGTCGTCAATATCATTGTAAATCAGATATTTGATTTTGCGCGTATCTTTGCACCAGATCTCCCAGACCTGGGCGGATTTCTCAATCCCGCGATTATCGCCTTCGCCGGCCTTCACCTCATCAAAACCCATATTCGATAAGCGGACCGCCTCGACGCCTAAACGTTGCAACTGATCTTTCGTCAAATCATGCTGAAAAGCGATCCACCGCACGGTTCCCCAGGATCTTGCGGGGCCTATGACGATGCGATCGTAGGGCCAGCGCTCACATGTGGTGCGTCGGATGATGAAGTTTCCGGATTGCTGGGCACGATATCTCACGCGGATAATGCCTCGACCGGCAACGTGGCCGTCGGTCATCATCATTTCCATCTCATCATCGAGGTCAAATTGATCGATATCGAAGGAAATTAGGCGTTCGGTCGCGTCACCGACATTCTTGGCAATGGGGTCATTGTCAGAAAACCGCCGGCGGACATCCGGGACCGGCGTTGAATTGTAGATCGCCGGGACAATTGTTTTAATATTTGAATGTAGGATATTAAATGCAACCGACTTATCCTTCTGGGCCTCATAGATCTCAACCGCTTTCTTCGCTGTATCTCGGAAAGATTTTTCATCCGCTAATGCCCTGTCGATTTTCTGCTTCCAAAGTTCGGCCTCGGTCTTGCCTTCCCGTTTGGCATCGCCTTCGGACTCAATTTCGCCGCCTGTACCTGGTTCAGCCATTTACCGGTTCCGTCGTTTTTTTCTTGCTTTCGCTTCGATGATCTCGCGAACAGACATGTTCGTCGTTATAGACCCATCCCGATTCGCGGACAAAACAAGTTCGTCACGCCGCGGGCCAGGGTCAAGTTCGGGGGTGATTTCCCGCCAGGACACGCCAAGGGTTCGCCAGGCATCGCCCCCATGAGAGTTTTCATCATGGCGGGGAACATTAGTTTTCCAGGCGCCCCGTATATCATCCCATTCCCAGCGGTAGGACTTCAGGACTCTGATCCCATCGCCACACCCCTCCTCATCAAAATAACAAATCGGGATCGTGGCTCGACCGGCGTTAATCCCATCCTGAAGATCCAGAGTTGGTGCCTTGACAGCATTAAAACCGTGCGAAATAGCCATCTCAATCCGGGTTCGATCCGTGCCCCATTCAGTGACCTTGATGTCATGGGGAAAATAGTCTTCGCCATGTTCCCAGCCCTTTTCCTGATAGAGATTTGAGCAATATTCTGCATAATGAGGCAGGCCATACATACAATTCTGATAAAACCCGACCACACGAATGAACGGCCCCATGATGATCTGGGCAAACCAAATGGAATTATAATCCCGACGACCTATGTCCCAGAAGGAATTGACCGGAATACCCGGAATGGCTGGATATCTGCCAATTCGCCCCTCAAATTCCGCGGCCTCCATTTGTTTCCCAAATATCGCCCCCTCAACAGAAGCTTCGAACGCCTCTTCCGGCGTCCCGGGAAACTCGCGCTTCATATCATCTTGCTGGACTTCCTGCTTTTTGACGTACCAAACTTTCTGTTCCAGGGATAATTCTTGACCGATTTGGCCTTCCAGCTTGTTGAAATATGTTTTGAATTCATCCGTGATCGGTACCTGATCGTCGTAAAGTTTGTATTCATCCCGGGTCCACCAGGGATAAAAGAAAAACTTGAAGTCGAGATCCGTTAAGGTTTTTCCGATCCGCTTTAGGGTCTGGGCGGTCTGGCAGATGTCATAAAACCGGCCTTCCTGGCCCTCGGCTGTCGATTCAATGGCAATGAACTGTCCGGCCTGGACGGTGTTCAAGGCCCCGGTAATGATTTCCCGGGCCTTATCGGGGCGTGTGGCGCAGATCTTGCCGAATTCGGATATATGGAGATATTGAAGCGTTCCGCCTCTGTGTGACGTTCCTACGCTGATTGTGGAGCCATTCGCCCAGATGATTTCCTGGGTCGAGGCCCGTTCAATGGGAACCGCAGCCTGAATATGTGGATCCAGGCGGTCATAGGCGAACTTAATCTTTTCCAGTTTGCGCTTGGCATCCGGTAACGTGACATCGATAATCCCGCAATTGACATTTTCCTCGAAAAGACAGCTATCCAGCATGAACATGGCAATAAACGTTGAGAACCCAAGCTGGCGGGCCTTCAAAATGACATTCAATGTGTGGATATTCTCGTAAAAATCGATCTGTTCATCATTCAGGATGAACGGAACTTCACGACCTTCCTTGTCCAGGATCCAATAGAGATTGTTGAGGCGCCAGAACCAGTCATTCAACTGATCTTCCAGGGATGCGACCTTTTCTTGCTGCGACACGCTCCATCATTTCCTTAAATGGATCCCCCAGATCATGGGTCACATTGTTATCCCGACGCTCCCGCCAATTCTCGGATCGCCGATTGTTGAGCCAGTACCGGATCGCGGCCAGATCGGGCTTGGATTGCCGTCGAACCTCGATTTCATCCCCGGTTGTTTTATTAATGTGGACTTCAACTATTTCATAGCCCGTGACCATATCAGCTAGGTTTTCTATGGCCTTTAGGTCGGTCCCCACCTTCCCTTCATTCACGCTTTGTTCAAAAGCTGAGTACTTTTCCTGCCAATTGTAGTATGTCTTTACGCTAATCCCAAGTAGTTCTGCAACTTCCTCAACTTTTATATTAGGGATCATGAGATAAAGATTTTTCACGATATTACAGAAGGCCGGATCATACTTGTCCGGCCTTCCCATTTTACTTTTGCTGTTCTTCGCGACTGTTTTTCCCGCTTTGGGCATTTTTGGCAGTTTTCCGTATTGTAAAAACTATCCCTGCGCAGCTCGCTTAGGGGACTCAACCTGACCTCCACATTCTAAGCAACATTTTAAGACACCTATAGCCACTTTCCCTTTGCCTGACGGAACATATGCCGTAGACGTCCACACCTTGTCGCAATTAATGCACTTCTGAGTATGTGTTATCTTTTTACTTTTCATTTTCTATTTTCTCCTCTTCTTTTCCGCAAATGCCATCGCCCGCTTGGCCCGGGTGTGAGCCATGGAAATCAGTGTTCGTACCTGACCGGAAGCGAAAAGTTCCTGGTATTCGGCATAGTAAACATTGTTGTCCGCGGCCAGATGGCGAAATCTGTGGAATTGAGATCGCCCCTGCCGACCGGTAATCCGCTCCCATTCTTCCTGAATGATGAGTTCCCAAAGGCCCCATGTGTTTTCATCATACTGGGGTGTGGGAATAATGGACTGGACCCATTGATCAACCAGGGACCATTCACGGTAGGGCTGGCTTTCCGTGGCGTCATGATCACCGTTTGAGAGAACATCCTTGCGGTGAACGAGAAAGCGGACATAGTTCCGGGCAAACTCCCGATCCTCTTTCGGGATATAGCCTTCACGCACCAGCCAGTCCAGTATGGTGTCCCGGGGTGGCTGATTGTGCCCCTTGGCGGGTATTGTCGGCGGTGGACCTTCTTCGGACTGAAGGTAATCTTCAAGATTGGCCTTCATCGCCGCGTTCGACTGCATTGTCATTTTCTGGTTTCCCCTTCTGGTAATTGAAATTCTGGTAGATACGCTGCTTTGACGACTCAACAAACGAGTTAATTATTTTTGCTCTATTTTCGTCTGAATGGGGCTCAACAATAAGACACAACAGATCCGCGATAAACCTAGAAGCCCCCAGCAATGACTCACTGTCTGATGCTTTACAGTCATTAAGTGATTTGGTTAAGGAATTATAAATTAATTCAACCTTTTCCATATCGGAAACTGTTGGTTCCGCTTGGTCTTTTTTGCTCATGCTCATATTTCCCTGTTAAAATCCTTGATCGCGGACCTTTGCTAGAACAGCATTTGACTTCTCTATTTCCTCAAACACATCCTCAATAAAATTGTCATTGTTCACTGGATCGTCGATGGCCTTAACGAGTTTTTCCAGTGCCTCAGCTAGTTCTGTGTTCTGTTGCTGCAAACGTGAAAGGTTGCTTGCTTTCTCAATTTCAAACCCCGCATCTCTTAGGGCGAACACAGTTCCACCTGCATCGGGATACGGTCCAACTATTTTATTGTCTTTGATAATTTCTCGTAACGGTTGCGATTGGATGATTTCACATATTTGCAATCGCTCGTCTTCTGACGTCATAACAGTCATTTCTTTTTCCTTTTATGACCCATTAAGTTACTGCCGTTGATGGCAGGTCGCCGTTGATATGCTCAATCACCCAGCGGCGCATACGCTCATATCGATTGCGGTTTCGAACTGTCTCATCAGGGTTCCAATACAAACCAGCTTCGTCGTTCATATAGACGATCTCGCAAGCCAGAGCGCGACTGATACCGAATGCCTCGGCAATCTGGTCTGACTCGTACGGATCGAGCTTTGACATATCTAAACCGCGTTTTACGCCGACCGCACCCAACGCGCAGACTTTGCCCTCCCGCTCTAAATCGTCGGTGATGAGTTCATGCTGTTCAAGTTCGTCTAAGGCTTTCAGCATTTCTCTCAGGAATGCTTGACCGCGTTTTCCACGAATGCCACTAGCAACAGCGCCGCGCCAGCATATGATCGCCCAATTCTCGCAATCGTCTCCGTAACCTGATCTGCTCATTATATTTATTCCCTATAAAAATCCGTTTTTCATAACCCGCATCTATTTTTCACAAATTTAGTCCAGACCCACATACTTTGCATTTTTCGGGCGGTCCTGTCGGGTCAATGACCACATCAAGAACGGTTTTACAAATTGGGCATTTGATGCGCCGAATTGTAATGCTTACAGGTCCGTCAAGAGGTAGATTATTCATGCTCATATCTTTCTATTAAAACACTTTCTTCTCAGGCATCGTTTCAAAGTCTGTAGATGACTTACGCTCACCAATCGGAACGATTTTGTGCCCGCATTTTTTGAGAACATTTTCCAACGTGTCGGCCTCCATACCTTTGGGATATACGACCGTCTTTTTGAGATCGTAGATGACATTGAAGTCGTTCCATTTCTTTGCGTAGTCCATCGCGCTCATAACCTTCAATAAAGAGCTTCTATTCTTTGACATATCCGAGCGGGAAATCCGCTTCCGTCTTGTCGCCAAATTGCCAGTGCCAAGGTCGGCGTTCTTCATCGTCCAATCTAATTTGCTTGCGTTCTTGGACCGTTGTTATTCGGCCTCCATTTTGCTCCCAGATTTTAAGAGCCTGTTCTCTATTATCGAATGTCAATGGAACCATAGGTCCACAGCCTTGAAAGCAATTACCGGGGATTGCTGGACGCTCACGGAAATGTTCTTCTCCGCATTCCATGCAAACCAAGATGAATGAGTCAGACGACCCGAGGCAGTATTTGACGCCATTAGATTCAAGAAATGGAAGCTCCAAATCTAAATCGTATCCGCGCTTGTGATCTTTGTAATATCTTGGCATCGGCTCATATCCCCTAGTTAAGATACTTTATTTCATGAACGACAAAGCATGACGGGCAGCTTGTGTATCTAGTTTTGTTCCCCTTCTTTTTGAAAGAAAACATGGTGAGACACGAACCACAAAAATGAAAAGCATGTTCAGTTATATTTTTCATGCTCATTATCCTTCATTACGAGCTTCAGCGTCCCTTAGCGTCGCCTCTGCAATTTCGATTTTTCGCGACAGCTCCCAAGCTTCTGCCTCATGTTTGTAAGGATTATCACTGTAAGAAGTTTCGGGTTTTAAATTTTTCTTGGCTAACGGCAAAACCATTTTCAATGCTCTGCAAAGCCGCTTTTCCATATCGGTCATAATCCCATAATCCTCGATTAAGACACTAAACTGGCTCAGTCTGACGAACCCGCCTTGCTCTAACGCCCGCATTGCTTGCCAGTTTGCGAACATGGTTCGCTGAAATATTAAACCGTCGGGCTATCATGGCGGTGTGATAACCGTTTTTATAAAGTTCCAAGATTTTCTTCCGGTCTTTCTCTTCAAGCTTGGTTCGCACGATAATTCCTTCCATAAGCAAAAACACCGGCTTTTAGTTCACCGCGAATGACCTGGGCGACCTTCTCAGCGCCGGCGTCCATTCCCTCCAAGGCGGCCAGGCAAGCAGCTTGCAGATCGGCGGCTGTCCAATTTCGAGGGTCAGTAACAGTTTTGCGCTGCTCTTCATGCGTGGCCTTTTGCTCTTCCAATTCCCGAAAGGTCGCTTCCGTTGGAATTAACTGCGGATTATATCGAAACAGATCGTAAAGCCCCATATGAACCCCGCGACGAAGAGCCTCTTCGCCAAACTCCGATTGCATTAACCTTGCAGCTTCGAAATGCCGACCGGGCTTGTCTTCATCGGGAGTGCGGTTTTCATCGGACCATTTATTTTCAAACTTCATGGTCCCCTTGTCGATGGCGACGCCGACGACGCTTTCACAATGCTTCTGAACCTCGGGGATTGTCGGGAAGGCGCGGTTTGTCGTCGCCTGAACAGCCAAGGCGGCCGCCTTCATCAAAGTTTCTGGCTGGTGATGCCCCAGGATTGCGCAATAGTCCCCGACCCAATTTTCAAAATCGGCCGGCTTTTCCGAAAGGCGCTTTTCGAATGGCCGATGGCGAGAAACCGGATCCATGAAGTTTCGAACGACGCTGTGTTTTTCGTATTTCCCGAACATGACGACCCCTTTTTAATGAACCATAAGTTTTGAATTAACTGATTTGGTCTGAGGGTGTCAATCGTCTAGGGCAGCAATCTGTTCAAAAATCCCGGGCGTCCCCAGTGAAGTCTTTTTCATGAACTCGTCGTGTTTTTCTTTTTCCTTCACCCAGTCCGGACGATTGTCTAGGGCGGGATCCGCCGGCGCGGTTTCATTGGCCAGTACTTTGGAGAAATATTGATATTTATTCCGGATGTTGTCCGACATTGCCAGGCGGTGGGCGTGTTTGATTATCTCGGGAGGATAATCGTCCATCAACTTCTGAACCGCAGCGATGGCGCTGTTCGGTGTCAGGCTTCCATGGCGCTCATGAAAGCGCACGATAGTTTCGAAGGATCCGTTTAGGGGGGTGTTTTTGTGATCAATCGGCTGATCAGGACTGATGGCCTGATAGAATACATCTTCAAATTTTTCAATATCTAAATTATCCCCCTCATCCTTCTGAGTCTCTACCTCAGTAGGGAGATAGTTTTTATATTTATAACTTCTAACTTCTAACTTGTCCCCCTGATTTGAAAATTCATCCGTTGTTTTTATTGGGTTTTTCGGAACTGAATCGTTTTTAAACGCGCGTTTAACGGGCGCTTTAACAGCCGTTTGTTTGACGTTTCTATTTTTTCGGCGGTTGCGGTTCATAATTTCCGCCTTCTGAAAATAACTGTGGATCATATCCGCCATCTTCGGATTTTCAACGTGGTCATTGGTGACAAAGCGAATCAGTCCAAAATCTAACAGGATCTTCAAAACCCGCTTGCAGGTTCGGGTGGGAACACCGGTCTGAAAGGAAAATCTTTTGGGGTCGTAAGGAACAGGTCCACCAAGCTGCCATTGCCAGTTTATGAAAGCCTGGTAAGCCCCGCGGATTTCGAAGCTCAGACCCAATGCTCGAACGGCGCTGTCGAATTCTTCAGGATAGTATTTGAAATATGGGCGAGTTCCCATTATATTAACCTTTCCTTTATTGAAGATCGACAGGGAGACATCGAACCAGGCCCTACTCCAAACTTAAAAGGCTTCTCGGTGTCTTCCTGACTATCTAAGTTTCTCCTAAATAAATTGTTGACCAAATGTGCAAATCACTTTAGCCATCAAAAAACACGGGTTTGAACATCGCCCGTTAGCCAGGCTGGGGATTTGCGTATCACGATCCGCGCGTCGGTCTGGCCCCATTATGATATACCTTTCCAGCCGGCGGCTTCTACCCTGAACCGCCGGTTCTCCTTTGTCAAGTTGGTTTCGGCATATAATAGCCCTTCCGCCTTGGGTTTTTCATGAACCCGCATCCCTTAATCAGAATAGCGAAATCAGGTTTCCGAGGTATGGGCCATTTGTGCAATTTGGCCTCTTCGGAATATTGATCGAAGAGCTTTGTGAGATTGTGCTGTTCTTTGGGGAGTTTCTTGCCCCACTTCTTAACCGGGTGTTCCGGGGGTGCCAGGCGTAGGGGTGTATAGATAGCCTTTTTGATTTCGACGACCTGGCCGCGAAGGGATTTTTTCACGGTAGACCGGTCGAGGCTCCATAGGATTGGTGCGAAAAACCCGCCAAAGAGCTCTGCGAGGATCGCTGCAATCGCCGCATAGCCCGAGATCCCCATCCTGGCCCAGTCAATGGAAACCCCAAACATCATGGCCACAGCGGCCGCTTGGGGGTCCGGCATAGCCTCTTCGGCGGTGACCTTGTAACCCGCTATGGGACCAGATGTTGCCATTTCCTGAATGGCTTTCAGGGCAGCGCGGCGGTCGGCGCGGTTGGTGTTCTTTCCCCGGATGGTTTGCTGTTTCATCCACTGGGTTGTTCCGGCGCGGAATTCCACCTGTTTGTCAAAGCTTTCCTTTTTGATAGCCACATTCTTTTCAGCCGCCGCGTTTCTTTGCAGGGGCTTAGACGCGGAATAGCCGGCGATATTAACGAAGGTGAAGGCGGCGAAGAACAGGGCAAACATGCCCGCAAAAGCGCCGCCGGCCTTATATCCCCAGCCCGGATGAGCAACTAAGGATCCGGATGTCCAAATAGATAAGAGCCCGAAAACCCCGATCCCCATATGCAGCCAGGCTTGTTTGGCGTCTTCGGCAAGTGAATGACCGAAGCCATATTCAATAAGAAGGATAACGCCCAGCATTCCCAGGGATCCAAGGTAAAGCAAAAGGGCGATGGCACGATTAGGCATAGATGAAGTCCCCCGATATGTCGAACTTTTGCCTTATCTGATTTGTAGCATGGAGATCAAGGGACCAGGATGCGTTTCAATCCCTCGTAAATGCGGTTTTCCTGGTTGGAGGAAAGGCCGATTTTCTTGACCTGAATGCGTTCCCCGCCCCGTATAATGGTCAGGCCATTGATTCGGCCGCCGGCGGTTCGGGAATATTGCCGGTTGGATGCGGGGATCCCGTAATTGTCTAATAATTGATTGATGAGATCGGAATAATTATTAATCAACATGGGATCCCCCTTTTCCGTTACGCGCAACCGTTACCGGAAATTCTATGGATTCAGAATTCGCGGCCCCAGACCATCAATTTGATGTTTTAGGGCCAAGTAAACCCGGTTTCGCTCGGTCCTATTGAGCTGGTTCAGGCTTATGTAATGCTCCTTAACCATCTCTGTTTCACAATGGAGAACCGGTTCCCCTTCAACCGAAAGGGATAAGGCTATTATTTTTTTAATTCGATTGTCGCCTTCCGGCGGCTTTAGTCCTATCACGTATCATCCTTTCTAGATTGTCATCGCATTCAAACTGTAAAGGCTCTTCCTTATATTCATACCAGGAACGTTCAATGGGCGTCCCTCGAAAGCTAATAGGTGAAATGATGTAATAATCAATCAGTTTCCAAAGATATCGCATCATGCATAAACCCAGTCTGGAAACACCGGCAGATAACCCGCGCGGGCCATCTTTTGAGCAAAAGCGAAATTACAATTCTTATACCACTCGGAACTAGCGTGCTTGCCCCGAGCATGGCGGGGGCGCTTTGGAATGACCCAGGGATCCGGGGTAACATAACGCTTTTTCTTGACGTATTTGGCGGGATCATAAACCCGTTTTTTCTTAATCCGTTTTGCCGGATCCCTGGCCAGGCCTTCCCGGTTCATTTTTGAGACAACGGCCGACGATGACAGCCCATTCCCTAATTGCAAAGCAATATACTGACCCGACCGTCCGTCGAGCCACATACGCTTGGCAGCATTGAAAATATGGGGTTTCCACTTTGTTTCCTGCATAAAAAATTCTCCGCTGAACGGCTGAAGATTTGAACTTTTTACGCTGGACGCAAATTAGGCAGCTAAAGACTTCACTTTCTTGCTGCGTAAAACGATTTGGTACATCTCGTCAATTGAAAAATCCCCATAGTCACAAAGGAAGGGCCACCATTTCAGGGGAATGTTGCCCAAATATATCCACTTGCGAACGCCCTGCTTGGAGATACGCATGCCGGCATTCGATAATCTGTCCGATAACTCATCATCACCACCGAGATAATTCACAAGCTGTCGGACGTTTTTCACATTTTCTTTTTTCATGGTTGCATTCTATGAACGAACAGTTTATCAACGTCAAGACCTGGCGGGCATTCTTCAACCATATGTTTGTCTTTGCAGATGGTGGAGTTTTCGTTGCGAATCAATCAATCGCCCGTCAGGCACATATGCAAATAGATTTAAATTATTTACCTATGGCTATATTCGACCTTCTCAAACCTAATCCGAGAATTCAATGGTTCCGCGAAGATGGTGTTCGATATGTTTACGGTGTCGCCCACCACGACGATAGGTATGGAAACTACATCGTCCACTTGATCAATTGGTCTACTGTTTCCGGCGCCACTTACTTGGGAAGTCAACGTGTTGGCACCGCTTGGTGGCGCTGGCGGGCAACACAACTTATCAGAAAGGCTATCAAGCAAAATGACAGACGAAACCGAACATGCAGCTCTTCCCGTGGAAGGCTATAAGCCTCAAAGCCAAGGCCATGTGGACCTAGTCAACAATTTTAAAATCGATATCGCTAGAATAAAAGCGCAAATTGAAGATTTTGAAAAATTACAATCCGATGGACGGCGGTTGCGCTGGTCTTCCTTAGCAAAAACCCATTTGGAAGAAGTGGAAATGTTTTTTGTCAAGTCCGTTTTTAATCCTAGAGAAGTGAGCCCAACCGCCAGAAAATCAAACGAAGAATCTCTTCCCATGAACTAAGTCGCGGGGTGGGATCCCTGGATCCATCGCCTTGGCCTAATCAATGGCGACACCAAAGGATCAGGGAACCTGGGGCGGGGCCGTCGGCGGATAGACGGCCCCGTTTTTTTGTGGAAAAAGCCCTTGACATTAGTCCGCGAATAAACTTATGGTTCACCTGTTGCTGAAACTTAGAGGATAGGACTATGACCAAACATTTCTGGATCGGTCAGGCGTTTTTTGTGGTTGCGTCCAGTGCGTTTTTCATCCTGTTAATTAAGTTCGTCCAGTAAAGCGAATGCGGCCAGATCCGCTCCTGGCCGCATTTTTCATTTCAATTGAAGGGAACCTAATATGGCACATTCCAAAGAAGCAAAGCTGAACAAAGCCGTCGGCGCTGCCGAGATCCTTAAATCCCAAATGGCGGATATCTTTGCCGATGATCACGACTTACTCCAAGATACCCTGGAAGGGGAAACCGATCTTTTTGAGATGGTGGATCAAGCTTTATGGCAGATGGCCAATGACAAACAACTTATTGAAGGGATTAAAATCATCCTGGGGGAAGCTTCCCAGCGCAAAAGCCGTATTGAGAAACGATATAGTCTCCTACTTGCGGCGGTCCTCAATGCGTGCCAGGTCGCGGAAACTAAGAAAATTGAGCGGCCTCTCGCCACAGTTTCGGTTTCGGCTACCAAGCGAAAACTGGTTATCTCAGACGAAACATTAATCCCCGATAATTACTGGCAGCCCCAGGATCCAAAGCTTGATAAAAAATCTTTGGACCTCGATGTCCGGGATGCGGAGAAAAATGGTCGAGTTATCCCCGGGGCGGGACTTGACAATGGCGGCGAACAAGTGAACATTCGGTTCAAGTAATCCATTCCCGGCGGCGATCCCATAGAAATATGGATGAAAGGGAAAATTCGGTGATCGGGTCGCCTTAGATCACCGACCTAAACTTAGAAGGGTAATAGAATGGCAAATCAACTCATCACATTTAATTCTCGCGAACGGGCCTTGATCTGGTCTACCGCGTGCAAAGATATCGATAACCAGACCGATGTTGACTGGTGCATCACGTTCGCCGAAATGACCGGCTTTAATCCGTTGCGCCGTGAAATTTACTTCATGGTCTATAATAAGAATGACCCAGCAAAACGAAAGATCGTCCCCGTGGTCGGGATTGATGGCTGGCGCCGGAAGGCCGAAGAAACGGGCAAATATCGCCCAGACGATGAACCGGCAAAGTTCGAAATAAAAGATGAACTGAAAAACCCAAAAACCAACCCGCTCGGGATTGAAAGTTGCACAACCAAGATCTGGAAAAAGGTGGACGACGATTGGTTTCCGACCGTAACCACTGTTTACTGGGATGAATTTGTTCCGATAGACAAATACGGCAAGGCCGGCGAACACTGGATCAAGCGCGGCCGCAACCAAATCGCCAAGTGCGGCGAGGCCCAGAACTTCCGCAAGGCTTTCCCGACGGTCTTTGAAGGTATTTATGAACCGACCGAATGGGAAAGGTCGATGGTCAATATAACGCCAACCGAAGACGCCAAGCAATGGCAGGAAGGCCAGCGCAAACAATTAGCGAAAGCTGTCGGCCATATCTGTTTCGAAGATCTCACCAATGAAAAGGAAATGATCCCGTTTGATCAATATGCGGCTAAGGTCGAAGAGATGGTCGAAACCAACGATGCCTTATCGATTAAGGTTTGGCTGGATCGGAATAAAATCTTCTTCAATCAGTTCTGGGCCGAACCCGGTCGCAAGGCGGAAGCCATGGAATTGAGGAAGATGATCAATGACAAGATTGGGGAATTAGTTTAGCCGGCGCCCCCTTCTAACTATCCCTAACAAAGCGTCGGCGCCCCGCCTGGTTGAGCCATATTCCAGGCGGGGCATTTTATAAGGGTGAAACATGATTAAAGCCAATTACACCAGAGATGAAACTGATGCCTTCCAGCGCGATGTTGCTAAAGTCGGAAAGTTGGCCGCTGAACTGCGCGATGGATTTGCTGAGATGTATAAACGCCGCGCCCCATCGGCTGAAGATGCTCAAACCTTCATCACCCTGGTTGAACTGATATTCGCGGGGCAGAAGTTTAATAAAGGCTGGTACGGCTACAACCTCAAAGATCCAGCTTTGGAAAATCCAACAGTCAATCAACCTTTTTCGACCAGTGCGGAACCGAACTATGATCCTGAAACGGGAGAAATTCTAGATGAGTCATAGCCTGAAAAGATTTACCGAAGTCGCCTATCGCCACGCGGCCAAATTACCGGATCCCCCACGGTCGGTTCAAATCCAGATCAATAGACATATGGATAAGTTCGCCGCCAAATATGAAGTTTCCCCGGGAATGTATAAAAAGGTGTGGATGAATATGCTTCAGATCCGGACCTGGAATTATCAACAGCGCCGGGATTTTTTTGACATAGCCTATGAAGACGCGGTTCCGAAGCCCTATAAGGAAGATCCATGAAAAACAAACATGAAAATTACCAATGGGCCTTTAAGCTGGCTTTGAATCAAATATCAAGCATGGATGATCCTCCCGTTTGGTGTGAGGTCGGAGGTCATTATGAAGAAGATGGACTTACTGTTTCCATAGCTTGGTTCATTAGAAGCTATTTTGAACCTTTTTCTTTCGACATAACAGGCTTGGAGTTGGCAAAAAGCAATCCGGTTGAAATCGACGCCATGATTAAAGCCCGGCTGTTCTTACTTCGCAATGAATATATGGGCTGAATAATGACCGACGCGAAAGTTATCAAGGCCACCTATCACACCTGGCGCCCGGCTTTACAGCGAAAGAAGATCCAGGTTGTCTTCGAAGTTGAAATGGAACAACAGGGCGAAGTCCTGGAAATGCTAGGTCCGCCCCTTCCCGACCGAACGCTATGGGTTGCCATCGCCAAGATGGGCGAGGAGGAACCGCAAGCAAAACCGAAATCAATAAACCCTGTCGCGCAAAAGGCGGCTTTGCTTTGTGACGATTTGCAATTCCAACTTTTTCTGTTCAGTTCGTACAATGCCGGCGAATTTCAAAACAACTGGGATCGAAAGACCAGGCAAGAAAAAACAGCCGATTTATTGCGGGATGTTATCGGCGTAAAATCCAGGGCTGATATTCAGGATGATGAAGTTGCGCTGGAATTTTGGAATGCTATTCAAGGTCATTTTGAACTGTATAAACGGGGGGATTTATGAACAAGTGGTTTACACGAATCGCGATCTCTGTTATTGTGATTCTTATCTTATGGTCCATTCTTGTTGCTGGTATTTGGCTCTATGAACTTCGACAACCGATTTTATAGAGGATCACTTATGAAAATCATCTTCTCCCTTATTCTTCTCTCGTTTCTGGCCGCGTGCGGGGATCTTCTCGCCAAGCATTCGGGAAATCCTGATGGCATTTCTCAGGATGTTTACGATCAAACCCATGGTCGAAACAATGTCTCCAACGACTAAGAAAGATGGGCGGCCGAACCTGGCCGCCCAGGTCGCTGTCGCCCGCGCCCGCCTTCTCACCTTGAATAGAGAAATCATCGAACTTGATCGAATTTTACTGGACCTCCAACATGGCATACGAAATCAGGAAGCCTTCCGGTTCAAACTTCAAGAAACCTTCGGCCTCGAAACCGAAGAAGGGGTTGAGGAGAACGGCGTTCAAGAGAACCGGGAAAGCTCAACTCCGTGGCTCGACAAACTTAAAAAGAAAATCGAAAAGCCCGAAGACGAAACGTGACGGTTGGGTTCCGGCTTACCTGAAAGCCATTCGGGAAACTTTCTGCATTTCCTGTTGGGGTGGTCGGGCTCTGGAAGCCCATCACCTGAAATCCTATGGTGGCCGCGGCATGGGTTTGAAAGCTCCCGACTGGTGGGCGGTCCCCTTATGTCACAACTGCCACATCAACGGTGTGGAAACTTTTGCATCCACTGAGGAGCGCGCCTGGTTCCAGGCCCGAGGCATCGATGACCCCGGTGCCATAGCCAACCAGCTTTATCTCTGTCAACACGAGAAAGATGGAAAGATCATTTTCGACGTTGACCAAATGCGAATGAAACTTATGGAGTTTCGATATGGAACAAAGAGAACGTCAACATCCGAATAGAGGTCCGTCGAGGTACACTATCCCGGAAGGCGGAATAATGACTGAGGTTACAGGCATCGTGAACACCTATGGCGGCCTCCACCTGCTAGATTATGACGGAAGATATTTCTGGGCAATCGGTGATTATGACGGGTTCTACTGGGATGAGATCCCAAAGAGCTTATACGACGAAATCATCCAATTTGAGAAAACAAAGGCTCCTAATGAATAAAGACCCAATCCAGGCGGCGCGTGAACGCCAGGCGGAAGCCCAGAACATATTAAAGCGCATGAAGCGCATCACCTCCCAGGCCGATGTCTTGACATCCCTGATTGAGGAAACCCCCGGGGCGCGATATTTCCATCTCTATTTCCAGGCCCCGGAACCGGGAACTGAAGATCAACCCGTTGACATGTCCATTAAAACCAACATCCCCATGGAAAGCCTTTTACCCCTTCTGGAAGAGTTCGTGATGAAACAGCGCCAATACGCGGCCAGATCCATCATTCTCCCAGAGGATATGAAGAAGAACTGAACTGTTGCAAACAAAAGAGGATCATATGTCTCAACCTACTCACGAATCAATCGATACTGAATTTTTAAAGGCACTAGGATATACCGATCCCGACAATTACACGGTAAGTAAAATTGTTGGAATATCCCATGGCCAAGCCTTTATGAAGGAAACCTGGAATATATCAGGCACCGCCGAAGAACATTTGACGGTCTGCGATGTCATAAGCTTGGCTAGCGAATTTGAAATTCACACAAGCCCTGAAAAAGCGGAATCGATTTTGCGCGCTGGGATCGATGAAACAAATGAAGATTAAGATCGAACACGACTATGGGTCGCGCTGGGCGGAAATTGACATCATGTCAACCGGCGCGACCCTTCGAGTAGGTGCCCGAAAGGATTCAGGCGGTGAAGTGTCATTAGACTTTACAGAGCCCAGCGACATGATCAGCTTCTTCCAGGATATTGAAGATATTTTAATTCAGGCCTGGGCTGACAAGTTCCACAAAAACCGAATTCCAAAACCAGGGGCTGGATAATGACTGTATATGGCTACGCCCGCGTATCCACCGAAGATCAACGGCTGGATCTTCAGATTGACGCCCTGAAGGCTGCCGACTGTGACGAAATCTTTACAGACAAGTTCAGCGGTCGATATACGAAAGACCGCAAAGAGCTAAACAAGATGCTGAAGAAGGTCAAGCCTGGCGATAAAATCATTGTCTGGAAATTGGACCGATTGGCTCGATCCCTTCGAGACCTTTTGAAGTTGACCGACCACTTTCGGGAGAACTGTATCGAGTTCGAAAGCCTGAAGGAAAAGATCGACACTCAGACGGCGACCGGCAAGTTGATGTTTAACCTTCTGATGATCTTGTCCGAGTTCGAGCGCGAAATGACAAACGAGCGAATTCAGGCCGGACTGGCGGCGGCCCGGCAGCGCGGGGCAAAATTCGGCCGGCCGGCGGCCATGACGCTCGATAAACAGCGGGCCGTCATCCAGCTTTTGGAAGCAGATACCGGTTTATCCGATATTGCAAAAATAGTCGGCGTTTCCCGCTCAACCCTATGGCGCTTTTTGAAACGGAATAGTTTAACATCCGAAGAGGTGGGAAACGGAAAAACCTACAAACGTTTTGAAAGAAGTGTTTTAGAAACATGAAAAAGCACATTCCCACGGAAACCATGTACCGGGAATATAAAGCCATCCCGGAAATCGCGGCCCAGCGCAAGCAGTTGGCAATCAACTTCCGAGCTACGCGAAAAGTTGATCCGGCGAAGGCGCGAATGATCTGGCGAGCCCTGAAGGATAAGCAAAAGGGAAAGTTATGATGATGGTATTTCTCGAAATGATCTCACTTTTTTTCGTGTACTCGGTAATGCTTATTATTGCGATCATAATAAACGACGGATTTGACCTTGGAGAACGAGCTGAAGCGGTCCTTTATATTTGTGGAATTATTGCGGGAACTGCTGGATCTCGCATTACACAGGCAATGAAATGAACAAAGTTATTCGCGCAAACCTTCTCATGCCAGAAGACCTCTATCAATATTCCGACGGCTATTTAAAACTCATCTACCAACGTGCCCTTCGAGACAATGATGATCGCCTGGCGGATATGGTGATTGCT
This sequence comes from Hyphomicrobiales bacterium, assembly GCA_028279265.1. Taxonomy (GTDB): domain Bacteria; phylum Pseudomonadota; class Alphaproteobacteria; order Rhizobiales; family CAYWUX01; genus JANQOC01. The sequence goes on along the minus strand of JANQOC010000717.1, from coordinate 22,157 downwards.
GAACGCCTTCGTCGCGGTGAACGCCCGGGGCTGATCCATGAAGAGAATGCGGCCCCCTGGGCAAAGATGTTTGTTGTCAGCCTCATTCTATGGGTGATTGCGGGCTATTTTCTATTGAAAGGATTAGGATGGATATGAAAAAACCAACGGAACTGGAATTGGTCCAGGACGATATCCGGGATTATCACCTGGAAGTCAAAAAGAAAGTTTTGGAGAAGGTCCGCGGCGCCAATGCCATGCGCGACCAGGCGATCAACAATCTCAATCTGGCCTTTGACCAGCTCATTCAATCTATAGGGTGGGAACCGCCTATTGAGCCGAAAGTCTCATATACGGAATTTGAATGGGACGGCACCAAGGAAGATGTTCCCCGAGTTCGGGACCTTTTGGACCAGGGGAAAGTTGAATATGACCAGATCAACGGTAAGATCCTGGTTCATCTCTCCAAAGGCCGCGCCTGGATTGGACCGAAGACGAAAATCAAAAAAGACACGAAAACCGGCGCTTTGTTTGTTTAGCCGCGTTCATTGGTCTGGGATCCTCTTGACCATAGCAACACTGGGAATTTGCCCCGCGCCCGGGAACGTGGTCAAAGGCGGGGTTTTTATTTCGGGGGAAAAGGTTAACGTGTGACGTATAAACCACAAGTTTTCTGAGCAAATCAGATATGTAGATTCGGTTGAATGATTCGAATCAACTTAGGGGACTACTCATGAAACGACTATTGACGGTACTCGGGGCGGTGGTATTCGCGGCCTCTACTGTAATGGCTGCCGATCTTGGCGGGCCAAAAGAAGTTAAGGCAGACGAAACACCGAAATTCTTGGGTGTCTTCCAGGGCTGTGGCGTTGGTGCTGCCGGCGGTCGCTCAAATGCCGATGTTGATATTGGCGGCGGTAATCTGGGCGGCGACGGCCTGGCCGGCGAAATCTTCGGCGAATGTACGCTCCAAACCGGCGGTGCCATTATCCTGGGCGGCCGGATTGCCTACGGCCTCAACGGCGCAGAAGGCTTTGGGGTTGAGCTGGACGATTATTACTATGGTGTTGGGATCTTCGGGATTCAGTTGAGCGATTCAGCTTCCGTCCATGGTCTTGTCGGTGTTGGCCGCCAAGGCGTTAAAGGCGGACCCGAGATTGATGCTTTGATTTATGGCCTCGGGGCCAAGTTCCAGTCCGGGAATATCTTCCACGGGCCGGAATGGCAGCATTGGGATTACGAAACCATAATGGGCGCGGATCCAAGTGAGGATCGGTTTATGTATCGCGCCGGAGCGAATTTCTAAGTTACCATCTGCCCTTGATGGAACGGGAAATCCCCAGGTTTCGCTGAACTGGACCTGGGGATTTCTTTTATTTACTCTTGAACTTATGGTTCATATGTGCTATATTAAGAATTATCAACCAACAGAAGGGGTTTTATATGACAAAAAAAGTTGACCTGTTTCACAACCATTCCTTCAACACGTTTCGTGATGGCCTGGAGAAACTCGGTTATGAAATGAAGGCGGGGATGTCCTGGAAAACACATGAGGGTTTTCGATATGACAATATGGTCGAATTCTTCATTTTTGGAGATCCGGAACATTCTAAGATTATTGTCCAGAACTTTGAGGACAATAAAGGTTACAGGCTTTTTATTGAACACGAAGGGTCTAACGCTATATCCGACGATATAAAATTTGTAATCAATGGAAAGCAAGACGAAAAAACAAAAACAGAGTTAAGGCGGGCCAATCGTGCCCTGAAGTCCGCCGCCCTCTATGGTGATAAGAAAGTAAAGGAAATCATCCAGGAATACCAGATGGGATTACGTTAACCCCCGTTTCCAGGTCTTGCCGATCCTGGAAACTAACTGGCCCCGGTTTTATCCGGGGCCTTTTTTGTTGTGCCGTAATCGTGCATTAGGTGATGCCCGACCATGTAAGAACATGTTCCTTACATTGTAAATGTGGTTTCTCACTTACCCACAAAAAACCCCCAGGTAATGCGGGGTAGCACCTGGGGGTTCGATTTGCGGTGTCTGACGGGCCGGATGAATAAGCCCCCGCAAAATCCAATTATCTTTTGTCTACTCTGTCATTTCTCTGCAATCTGGAAAGGTAGGAGGGCATAGTATAAGGATTACTACATCGCCATCCCAATTGCTTATTAAGCTGTTCAGTGTCTCGGCAGAATTCGGCCATGTCGCGTCGTCTGAAAGCTTCGGGAGAGCTTCCATAGACTTCTGAGTATCGGCGGTCCAGGGTTTTGAGGATTCCTTCAATGGCAACGTTGGTTTCGTCTTTAAATCTTTCGATACCGTTGGCGAGCTGGCTTGCTTTCCACGTGAAGACGACGACGGCGATGAGAACGCTCGCGACCGTGGTGAGTCGGAAGGCCGAATTTTCGAGGTAATGAGGCTTTCCCGGTGGAACTCCCGAATGACTTCTAAATTCTCGCGACTCTTGTTGGTTAGTTCCATAGTGTTGGGTAGGAGGTACGTCATACCCCCGACTATAGCCGCCAAGCACATCAGACCCCAAGCCGTCAGGTCGTACATTGCTCATACCTCGTAATTCCTGCATTGCTAGCTAATAAAACCAATACCCTTGCGCTTCTTGCATTCCAGATACTCTTCTTCATTTTCCATTACCGCTTCGGCGTTTTCATCGGACCAGGTTTCCCAGGGCTCGATCTTTTTGATGTTCCTGTACTTCTCGCAGAAGGTTTCAATCTTGATGACCTTCGTCTTGATAACAGGCTTCGCACTTAAGGCGCCGCAAGCGGTCAAAAGCCCCATCGCGACTAATGCGATCAGAAATTTCCCGGGAACGGCGCATGGACTTGATATATTCTTCCATTTCCTGAACGCTATGTTCATTCTCAACTTCCAGTCTTGTGCGCTCATTTTCATCCCGAACCTTATCCCCGATGTAAAATTTTCCTAAGACCAAGGCCCCAATAATCAGCACCGTGGTCATATTACGGCTAACGAGCCCCCAAAGGGATCCGCCGAAGGCCTTCAGGCCGATTGAGGCGATCCATCCCATTGAAACAATCTTCCAATCTTGGTTTCGTCATTGAGCCGTGCCCGGATCAGCTTACGGTTCTTGTAGATTAATACGGCTGCAAAAGCCGCCAGAACCAGCCACCAGTTGACGGAAGCCCAGGATAAGAGTTCCGCGCCCGTGTTCATGGTTTGCTTCCAGGCGGTCGCATCCGCGGCTAGGCTTGTGGCTTTTTCCAAGGCACTGGGTTCCGGTGGACCGTTGACCACCGCATTACCGCCGCCGGCCGCCGCCAGCACCGCGCAGCCCGTGGCCACGTCGTCGTTCCGGTCAGCCGCTTTGATGGTTTCCGATCCGGCTTCCCTGAGTTTCTTCTTGGTCGCCACACCCCCGAGATAATTACCGGTCTTGGAAATATGCAATCTGGTGTGATAATCGAAGGCCGGACAGGCCCGGCCTGGCTTGACTTCCCGGTGGCCCTTCCATTTCAATTTCCCATCATAGGCGCGGTCGATATCGTGCATGATCCGCTGGACGAAAGCGATCTGTTCATCCGTGAAATCATCTTTTCCATATTGGCCGCCATCCAGGCAAATGGCGATGGAACCCGTGTTAAACGGCGCCTGGGCATAAGGAACCTTTTCCCAATCGCGCCCGAGATAACCCGTTCCATCACGTTCAACAAAAACGTGATAACCGATATCGCCCCAGCCATTGGTCACAGCATGAAGGTGATAGCACTCTTCGACGCCCCATTTGGGGTTCGAATTAGCCGAACAATGAATGAAGGCCGTATGGACTTTTCGCTGGGGTTTGACGAATTCTTCGTAAACCTGGAATTTCTTGGACATGAGTTCCCCGCTTGTTCCGGGAAACCTTATTCAGAAACGATTCGCGGATAAAATTTTATGCCGGTTCAATCTCCATGCCCTCGGGGGGCTGGTAAATATTTTTGTTGCTTTCTCGAACCTGTTTACATTTTAATTCCCAGTCCTTCAGGACGGTTTGCCGCCATTCCTGGACCTCGATACGCCAGACCTCCAGAGCTTTGATCTCTTTGGTTGTCGGCTTCTTCGGATTTTTAAATCCCGGTTTTTTAGGCATTTCCGGCCGATCCGGCAGTTCCTCGGGAGATCCGATCACGGTGTCCTCGCCGAGAATGATGGTGTTTACGATCTCGCCATCTTTGATCAAATTGTAGTGCATTAACTGTATTCCTCTATGATCACAAATCCAGCACCGCCAGCGCCACCGGAATTGGATCCGCCAGTATTGTCACGGCCGCCACCGCCGCCAGAGCCCCGCAGACCAGCATTGCCGTTGCCGTCGTCTTCACGGCCAAATCCGCCGCCGCTAAATATGGAATCACCACCAGCGCCAGCCCAATCACTGAAAGCAGAATGACCTTGCGCCCCTTGACCATTGACGTCACCACCGCTGCCGACACCACCTTCGCCGCCTTCATTGGGGTGGATGTCCGTTCCGCCTTTGCCACCTTCGCCGCCGGTTCCTTGACAATGAGCACCGAAAGACGTTGTTCCGCCGTCACCGCCATTCGTCCCCGCTGCCGGCGTTCCTCCGGCCCCTATCGTCACTGTGACGCTGGATATCGCGCTGACATCCAGAAGCATTTCTTCCGGGCCACCGGATCCGCCGCCAGACCCCGCCGGATCCCCGGCACTTTCAGCGGCACCACCACCAGCACCACCGCCGCCGACAAGGCGAATTCTAATCAGATTACAACCCACCGGTTTTGTCCAGGTTCCCGATGAAGAGAATTCCTGTTGACTTAACAATCGCCCGGAAACCGTTGGGACCGCCAGAGATCCATTGTCGGTCAACTGAACTTCCTGACCCGTATCATCCACGAAATAAAGATCGTTTGGGGTATTATTTCGGACATGCAATTGTCCATGGCCGGCCCGGTCGGCAATGGCCGCCGCAGCTTCAGCAATAAACAGGGATTGCGCAAAGTGATAGCCATTGTCAGCGCCGGCAAAATCCAACTGATTGGCCGAATGGGTGATGGTCACATCCCCATTGTTGAAATTAATCACCGCCCCAAGGGCTGCAAAGAGATCCGACCAGTTAAAGGATGCGGATCCAAGGCTGGCCCCATCATTCGCAGCAGGGCGGAATTCCGCCGGCAACATGCGATAAGCATCCGCCAGGGATCCCGCCGTCATAATCCGGAAGAGAAGATTAAAGACTTCCGCCGTGTCGGTCACGTCCGTGGCGATGGCCTCAATCGTTGCGCCTTTTTCATTATTATCCGCTGCGGTTTCGGCGGAAAATGACAGTCGCGATCCAATGCCGGCGCCGGGCGTTCCCGATGTCGTGTGCAGAAGTTCAAGAATTTCGACGACGCTGTTATTGTTGGCGTCGTCAACTGTAATAGGGCTTACACCATTCAAAGATTGGATATAACGCGCGTCCCCTGCATCTCTATTGAGTGCATCGGTGCCCGCCGTTGCCGTACCGACACCCGTTAAACGAAACCCGCCAAAGGGGATATCCGCCGTCACCGTTTGCTGGCCGTCTTTGTAAAGCGCCTGACTTAGGGCTGTGGCGATACCGTCAAGTTCCGCGTCCATGCGGTCGGCGCGGATTTTAATGGAGTTGTTTCGGTCAGTGACCCAGTTGTAAAGCCGGCTGAAGGTTCCGGATCCGTTCAAAGCCATTATCTTTGTCCCTCAGTTTTTGAACCCTCAACCTGGCGCCCCAGCATACCCCCGACAACACCGCGGGCCACCTGGTCCCGGGTGATTTTCTTCTTCACCGTCGGGCTCAGGGCTTTGCGGACCTGTTGCCCGGTTAAGGCGCCGGCCCAGTCGTCCCCAAGCTTACCCGCCAGCATTTGATAGAAGGCAGCGACATAAACCCGGCCTTTTCCAAGACGTTCCCGCGTCCCCTTGATCTGCAACTGTTTCTTTAATCCCATGGACCAACGAGACTTCGTCGCCTGATCCATCACATGTTTGGCAACCCCAGAAACATCCAGACCGTCTTTCGACCGCTTCAAAACATCGAGGTCGCCGACGAAATCGGCAATCACCGCCAGTTCTTTCTTGTCGTACAAGAGTTTCATAATGGAGTTCTGGTTTTTCCATGTGGCCACCAGGTCAGACTGAAGCTGTCCCGGCGTTTTCATATGTCCTTTTTTGTCGAGGACAATTTTTGACCAATAGGCGATGCGGATATCATTCCAGGCGGATTGCCGTTCGGCCATGGACGACTTCCCGAAGTCCGAGAAAATCATCTTCTTGATATTTTCCAGGGCTTCAACCCGGCCGGCCGTCGGCGCCGTGGTCGTGGTTTGACGGCCGAAAAGAACAGCGGCGAAGTTTTCAGCACTATCCGCCTTTTTCAACTGTTTCATGATGGCCCCGCCCGGCGTGGCCTTGCCCATACTGTCTTTTGGATTTAAGAGCCCGCGAAACTCCCGGGTAAAGGCCCGAGCGCCACGCATTCTTGATGCTAAAGCCGCGGCGTCTTCGCCTTCGACAAAGCTTTTTGCTGAGATCTCATCAATCCAGGCATTGTAAGCCCGGTAAACCTGGCCGGCGGCCCGGCGTTCTTTTGTCGTGGCGGCGTCGTCCACCATGCCACCGATTGTTTCACGCATCTGATTGATGGTTAAAACATCCCCCGGTTTATCGAGCCAACCATCGGCCGCCGGCGGCGCTTGTCCTGATTTGGGCTCGGCGAAATGTCTGAGTTCTTCAAGCATTTCCCGGGCCGGTCCCGTTCGCGCCAGGCGAATGCCTTTTGGCCCCAGCTCCCGCTCCAGCGTCCCTTTTAAGAGCGCCATGCCGTCAGATGTGGCGACGACGTCATCGAGCCCTTTCCAGAGTTCGTTTTCCTTGGCGCGAACCGTACCTTCAAAGCCCTGAAAGTTTTTGCGGATATCTTCGCCCACATTGGCGGGCTGAACGGACGTGTTTGCCGCAACCCCCCTTTGATTGGTCATGCCATCCACGGTTGAGCGGATCAAATGGCTGTCGGTTTCCGGGTTCAGGTTCCGTTTGGCGAGGATTTCCCCAACCCCTTCACCTTTGAGACTTCGCGCATCGGCGAAGATTGGCCCCATGGCCCCTTCGCGGATCTGCATTTGGCGGACCTGGTCGTTTTCGAGGAGTTCCCGGGCATTGGTCGGACCGAAACCGCCCTTCCTCATTTTATCTTCCAGAAGAAGCTGGGCCGGATCATTGGAAATCTGCCCCTGGGTGACGCTATAGCCCTTTCTCATAGCCTTCCCATGATCCATCACTTCAGAGACATTCAAGGCATCCTGGACCTGGTCCTGGACGATCTCAATGCTTTCCGGATTGATGCCGGGGTTTTCCAGATCGATCTCCCCGGTGCGCAAATGTTGCTGTTGATGGCGCGGAAGTTGTTTGTTCGCCTGTTCCAAGGCTTCATCAGGGGATGTCTGGCCTTTCGGTAAACCTGTCCCGCCGATCACTTTACCCGCCCCATAACCGACGGCCAGCCCGGTGGCGACCTTACCGATCTTTTCCGCTGTCGTGTCTTCTTCGTCCGAAAACGCATTCACACCGGCATAACCCGCCCCCATGGCGGCGCCTGTTTTCTTGCCCACACCACCCAGACCAACAAGTGCCCCGGATAAAGCCGCGCGCACATGGTCTTGGCCCTGTTCGGACCCCTGGGTTGTGGCCAGGGCGTCCATGGCTTCAGATCCCGCCACTTGCGACGCCCCAACCAGGCCCAACCCCTTGAGCAATCCATATCCCGCCCGACGCGCCGCGCCGCCAGCCATGCCGCCAGCAGCCAGCATCGGCACCTCTTGCGCTAAACCCCGATCAAGATCCTGCATGTCGGCCCCGGGTTTGTTCACATACTCCGTGCGGATCTGACCGTCGGGATCCACATAATCGATCAGGAGATAGCCGTTCGCATCCCGTTTGGGCTTTCCATCCACGGTCGGAATAAAACGATCCCCGAGGTTTTCAACCATGAGATCGTAATATTGTTCATCCGAGTTTCCAAGCGCCATGGTCCCGGTTCCCGTAGCACCCCGAAAGCCTTCGGCAAACTGCCCTTGTGTGGCTAACCCCTGATGTTCTGTTGGGTTTTCATCAACAGACGGAACGCCAGCAAATCGCGGATCCTGTTGGCCCTGAAAAGCCTCAACCGCCGGTCGCGTGAGATCCCCGACAACATTCTTGACGAAATTCGCGCCGCGTTCGCCGTAGTGCTGGATCGTGTCGCCGATACCCGATCCCGCGTCCGGGGGCTGGCTCATGACTTCTTGAAGCGTTACCCCTTCCGTTTCCAGATATTGCTGGACCTCTGGGACTTCAGCGCCACCGGCTTTCATGCGATCCAAATTTCGCCTGATTTTTGCATAATCCGGCATTATTCTAATCCGTATTTATTCCAAAGCTCTTCCATGCCGGCGCCTTGTGGCGTCGTTTGCTTTTTCGGTGCCATGGCCCGCAATTGCGTATAGAACTGACGTGTCGTCTTGGTGTGCATCCGGTTCAACTCATTCAGGGGCTTAATTACATCGCCATACTTGATTTGGCCGCGGCCCGATGGATCGTTTTGCATGGCATCCAGAATAACCCTATGCTTTGCCAGCTCGTATTTCTTTTCGTGCATCATGCGAGACACCAGCAAGCGATTAGCTTCCTTGGTATTCAGAATGTTCGGCGGTAAAGACTGAAGTAATTGAATATCCGAGTTTGAGAGAACACCACCGCCAACTTTTTCCTTATCCTTCAGGGCTAGTTCATTGCTGAGATTTCGAGCGACAATGCCATCGGCGACACCATCAACATGAATGCCTGTCAATGAAGTGAACGCCTTCTTTGCATCAAGGGCCATATTTGCAAAAGAGCCGGTGTGCAGATTCGGATCTGAAAGGTGAGTTTCGAGTATTTCGAGCTGCGCCATTTCCCCAGGTAATGCCGCCCCCCGGGTCATTGCTTCCTGTTTCAGTTTTGACAGATATTTTCCATCCTCAGATTGTTGCGAACTGTCACCCTTTAAATTGGCCTTCATTGTCATGTTGGCCGCGCCGGCTTTCTTCAGATCCATCTGGCGCTGTGCAAACCCTGGGTCCTGAAGGCCTAATTTATAATTATCATAAGCTGCTGTCGTTTTAGGCCCCTTATTCGCATCCCCAATCTGGGAGGCCAAGAGTTTCGTCGCAAATCCCCTTGTGGCTTTATTCGCCAAGAGCGCCCGCATCTGGTCCCCGGACAATTTTCGACCGTCGGGAAGGCGAATTCCGCCGCTCTGAGCGCCCGTTTCGGCGTTCCCGGGCCCACCCGCCCCCGTAACACCCTGATCGGGCGCTGACGGTACGTTATTTCCTGAATTTGAGGCCCCTGGGCTATACATACCTGATAGGACATCAACGATCTTCGAGTCATCCGCCGCAGTTTTGCGTTTAAAAGCGTCTTCAGCCTCTTCCGCTTGGCGGTTGTATTCCCGGGTGTTAAAGGCATCCATCAACATGGCAAGCCCCTGGGTCGGGTGTTCAATCGTGTCAAATCGCTTTTTTCCGCGGGCCTCTTTAGCAAGCTGTCGGCGATGCTGCAATTCCTCAAAGGTCACATCGTCAATGGGCTGCGGCTGAAGGGCCATTTCTAACCGTCTTACCGGCATATTCCCAGCTCCCCTTCCAATTCCTGAACCCGGGCTTCCACGTGGTCGAGATAGTGCAACAGCTCTTTGCAGATCTGAAACAAGACCCCGTTGGCATCGATTAGATTGATCTGCCGGCCGTCACCGCCGAAGAGTTCCTTCCATTGGTCGGCCATGGGGCCGATATGAAGTTCCCCATCCAGTTTTAATTCCATCTGGGCCGACGGGGAATAACGCCAGGTTTTCACATCCAGCTCATCAAGCCGCGCCAGAAAATCTTTGGGCTCGGCAATATCCGTCTTTAGTTCTGCCATGGAGGCCATAAATATCGGCGATGCGGCGCTGTGAGGGCTCTCGATATACGAGCTTCCCAATCCAAAAAGCCCGCCCATCATGGCATTACGGTTTTGCTGTTGTAGATTATAAGCCTGCATGTCGGCATCATAGCCGCGCCAGATGTTGTCCCCAACCGATGTCGGGGCAATGGTCCCGGCGCGGAACTGGGAGAATTGCGGCATGTTCACCTGGTTGCCGGACATCAGGGCTGAAATCTCATTTAGGGGCTGATTTCTAACCGCCAGATTTTCCTGCAAACGCCGCTCCCGGGAGGTATCGGCGGCGGCGACATCATTTAGACCGTACTGTTGCGCTCCGAGTATCGTCGCAATGCGGGCATCGTTTTCCCCCTGCTGGCGCACTCGCATGGCGTCTTGGTGAGCTTCAGATCCCAGTTTAATGCCTTGATTAGCTAATTGTGTGTCCAGCGCGGCGCGATCCCGGTCGAGTTGCGGGTTAAGCCGTTCAAACAGCGCCGCCTCGTAGCGGTCGGGATCATAAACGCCGGCTGCCGGAAGATCATCAAGGGTAATTGGCGTGGCCAGCGATTGTTCTAACCGCCCCAGTTGATCTTCGGCAATACCACCGGACTGAAGGGCAATCCGGTTTTCAAGGTCGAGTTTGGCTTGTTCGTCTTCAGAAAGGGTTTGGGTCCGGGTATAGGTCGGGACCGAAATATCATTGCCCTGGGCATCCTTAACCGTCTGATGTCCCGTGATGTCGTAATTCACATTCCCAAAGGGCGAAACTTCGTTGGCGTTATTGAGCGCCGTTTGGGCTATAGCCGTGCCCACATTGCCCGCCTGATCGGCCGCGGCTGTGGCTCTTGCGTCCGGGGCTTTTGGCTGGGATGGGGCTTTCATAGGTGAAACCTTTCCGCGCAAAATCGCTTTTCAACAATCCCCAGATCTCGACATCTTCACCATCCGGGCCGGCCTCCCGCTTTATCCCTTCACGCTGGAAACCTAGAATTTTTAATATCTTTAGGCATTTTCGATTCGATGACAAAACTTCTGCGCTGACCCGGTTGCAGTTCAGTTGCACGAAAGGATAATGAAAGGCATCATGCACAACTGCGCGGCGGATCATCGTTCCGGACTTGACGGCTAATGACAGGGAAATATCTGTGTCCGTGTAGGCGAACCAGATTGTGCCGGCGACGATTTCGTCCCTGTCGATCAGCGCAAGGGTTTGATAAACGCCCACGGGTAAAGTGAATTCGCCCCCACATCTTTTTTGGACCCATTCGGCCACCTCTTTTGATCGATCTGCGGTGAGGATCAAATCCCATCCCCCTGAGTAAAGGATATCCGCGCCCCGTTAAATGTCAGGGGTTCATCGAGGCTCGCGGAAAAAATGATCGCCGCCACAAAGCCTTTTCCGGAAACCCCCTGCCAAAGCTCATTCGCCACCTGCCCAACCCCCCAGACGGCGAGATCCCATTCCTCTTCATCCCAGTAAGAGCCGGGGGCTGTATAAGCGGCGGCGGGATAAGTGATGTCGGTTTCGTCGAAATCTATCCTGAGCCCAATGGACGGCGCATAACCCGGCGGTCCAAAGAATCTTGGTTGAATCCTATGGAACACCTTTTCGTTAGAGCTGCCAAAATGTTGATAGGCCTGGACAACAAACACATCTATCGCCGATCCGTCATCGTCGTTACCGTCGTACTTCCAGATCGTTCCGTCCACGTCCCCGAAATACAATTCATCGTCCACTTCCAGGAAGGCATGGGCGTTAAAGTTCTTGAACCGGCACCAGGCGCCCCGGTTTCGAATGTTCATCACATACTGGTAATAGGTGAGCCCATCGACGATGGGAACGTTCACAATCACCAGGTTTTCCGAAGAAAACTCCGTGATCTCCCAACCGGTATTGTCTTTTTGCCCCTCATATTGAGTTTGAAAGGCTTTTCTTATCCCATCGGTGACGGCCACATTCGCCTGGGCCGATCTCGCAAGCCCGATAGCTGCGGATAAAGGTAGTAAGCCTATACTGGTCAGAATGGCGCAATCCGGACCGGCGCCGCGGACACATTTTCGGCCAATTGGTTTGGCTATGTCGAAGGTGCCGACCCGGGACCAGGTGGACGCAGAACTTGGATCCGTTCCCGAATAGATGTGGACTTCACCTTCCGAGGTGATAAAGCAACAGACATCGTCCAGGCCTTCGCCACCGTCCCGGGTCCATGAGGCAATAGCAACGAGATATCCCCCTTTTCTGGATAGCCCCCCAAGGGGAAATTTCGTCATGGCGCCGGCGATGCTATCAACAGGTAAATACCAGGCGTTAAGCGTATCCCTTTCAACCCCCCAGATCCGCGACATATGCGAATGCAGGCTGACAAGATCGTTTGCATCAACACCTGTAATCGTTTGTGTGGCCCAGCTCGACCCGTCATAGGTGCGGAACCCATCCGCATTGTTCACCATGCACCAGAAATTACCCCCGGATGTTTCCATCATGGTGCCGAGCCAGTTACCATTTGATAATGAGGAAAGATCCGCCGCCCCTACGGCGCCCGCGGACGATACCTCATAAACCGCGTCGGCGGTGGCAGCGAAAAACTTATAAGATCCGTCAATTCCCGGATGTTTGAACATGGAGCGAATGGTCGATCCGATGCCTGTAACATGGCTGGCCTTCCCCTTCCTGACGTTCACGCCCGATTCGGTTGGAATGAGATTATCGAGAACCACCGCATCCTGGGGGTGCATGTCCGCCAGATCGTCCTTGGCGTTCCATCCCCTTGATGGGGGCTTGGCCCATTTGACGGTGTTTGTCTTGGCCCGGCGTCGATTTTGCCGAACCGGCGCCCTCATAATCATGACGAAATATATTCCTGGAATTTTGGTTTAATCTCGCGCTGATACATCTTGCCGGCGGCATTTCTGTCACTGATGCCACCGTCGGCTTTCACCATGTCGTAAAAGCGCAATTCGAAGGAATTCATCTCTTCGGAATAATCTAATCCCTCGGATTGCTTGTAAGACCAGGCGGCCCCGAGAATAACCAGCTCATCATCGAAATAGGTGTAATCCGTATCGACGGTGAAAAGCTCCCGTTCGGTCGTGTTGTCCGTGGCCAGGCCGATCATTTTGGTGATGTACTCAAAGGCCATGGTTTCCCCGGCCGAAGGCGCGGGATAGATCAGGAGATCATTGTTTCTCTGATAGAACTGATCTTCGACGCCACCGGTCACCTGGGCTTTCAAATATTGCCATTCCTGCGGTGTTAAGGGACCAATCACCGGCCGGCGGTCGGTACGGTTCCAAAATGTTCCCTGGATGTGCCTGAGAAAATCCGCGGGCAGCGTGTCGGTTTGGGTTTCCGCCGCTACAGTCGTGAAAGTTTCTTCCCGGCGCAAGCGCTGCCAGTCATGGGCCCCAGCCAAACCCCGACATGTGCGATGGAGATGCAAAAGGATCTTTTCGCCGTGGTTTGTGACCGTATCGCTGTCAGTCAACGTCGTCGGCTTGGCCATCGAGATCTGAAGGGCGATGTTTTCGCCCAATGTCAGGATCGTTGTCGGCATTTAGGCAGCTTTCTTCTTGCGTGTCGCCTTCTTCGGTGTTTCCTCTTCAACAGGATGAATTGCTTCCCCTGTCGGGTCACCGGCGGCTTGCTGCATACGCGCAAGTGTTTCCCGAAGTTCGGCCAATTCCTGTTCCTGAGCCTGGGCCTGGGCTTTCATTTCTTCCATCTGGTCAGCCTGGGCCTGATCCTTCAGGGTCGCGAGCCAGGTCTTGGCAATGGCTTGGTGTTTTTTGCCATGTTGCATGGGTAGGCGATTGACGACATTTTCCGGCAGCTCGGCAAACTCTTCGACGGTGCGGATCCCCTGGCGGCGCACTTCATCGGCCTGTTCCGGCGTCAATCCCGACCAAGCAGCCAAAGGTGTTCCGTCTTCAGGTAGTTCATTCCCATGTTTGAACGCATCATAAGGCCCCTTGATCTGGTTCCAACGATCATGGGCCATGACAACGGCAATATTATCCTCATTCCCCTCCAAAGGGATGAGTTTGGACAACCTGGAAACCGCCTCGATCTGAACCGAATATTGGGCCTGACCGATGGAATGATAAGCAACCATATCCACACCCCTTAACTTCTCGGGATCCTTGGGATCCGGGGCGAATGTTGTCCAGAATTTATGTACCCGTATTGTCATGTTATCTTGTCCCCGCAAACTATTGATGAATGGCCCTTGCGCTTATTCGCAAACCTGGTCAAGCCTCGGCTATAGCTTCCTCCAGATCGATTTGGGCGTCTTTCTTTTTCGATTTCCGCTTCGCCTTAGCCTTTTTCGGTTTCTCAGCCGGGGCGTTCTTGGCCTCGAACTTCGCAATATGCTTGGCAAACACCCGCCAGCCTGGGCGCTGTTGCAGATCCTTTTCGGAGGCTTCCGTGATCTCCGGACCGTGACGTTTGGGGCGATAAACGATCATCTTCGCCAGGATGGGTTCGCCTTTTTCGTCTGTTTTTGGCGTGCCTTTGGTGTAAATATCAACGATTTCTATGGTCATAATCCCGTTCCCTCTTTTCTTGCCGCAATGACCACGTTCGGGCCTTCGGCATAAATCTCTTCCGCAAAGCCAAAATGCAGAGCTATTCTCCCAACCCACTGATCCGGCGGCATCACATTCATATGCAAAGTTTCCCCGACCCGTTCCCCAAAGACATCAGGGGCGCAACAAATGGTAAATATTGCGCCTTTCCGCACGGATCGCGCAATCGCCTGAAGAGTGTCATCCATCTTCCAGGCGGGGATATGCTCCATCACGTCACAACAAAGCCCGAAGTCAAACAGGCGTCCTTTGAATTGCCAGAGATTGGCCGGGATAAATTCATTGGGATGGGTGTCAATGAGATCCTTGGCTCCATCATCTAAACAATTTGTAGCGTGATCGATCCCTATGTAAGCCGGTCCCAACTCGTTGATTTTCGCGACAATACGTCCGGTTCCACAGCCAAAATCAGCGACAGTTCTGGCGTCCCGGGGGATGTGATGCTGATAGTGATCCCAGAAGTCTTCGCCGGGTGAGTATTTCCGGTAATTGTCCATGCGCCAGACTTTTTCGTACTTGATCAGCTCCCGGTCTTCGGTGGATCCAAATTCCTCAATGGCCTGGACATAGCGCCACATGGTTGGAAGTAGTCCATCGCCCCTGATATCGAATTCGAGCCCCTTGTTGGCCCAGACCTTCCAATAGGTGATGAACTGTTGGGCTTGTGAGGCCATCGGCCCGGATGATTTGAACGATTGCTTATTGAAGATGAAATCAATCACCGGCTGATCTTCGTTCAACGGCTGGGTGTAGGGGTGTTTTTTGTCTTCCCGGTGGGATGAATCAAATCCATAGAGTTTCGCCTTGGCATAACCGGCGGACGAAATGAAATTCATGGCCATCATGCCGACCGTCGATCCACCCCCCAAAACCGTGTTACCGGGGTGTAATTCGCGAATCAAATCAAGACTTCCCTTGACCGCCATGCAATGAACCATGACCACATTCGATTGACTCGCAATGGCTTTTTCGAATAATTGGGGGTCAACTTGTGACCCCAAAGCGATATTTTCAGCCCAGAAATCGCCAATGAATTCTATATTCTCCGGCCTGGCGTCAATCACCAACTGCCAGTCGGAAATGATCTGGTGTTCTTCATAGAGATATCTGGCAACCCCGTTCAGCGCGAATATCGTCCAGCCCGCATCTTTCAAATCACGGATCTCCTCGATCCAGTCTTCGAGGCTGGGTCCGCCGCCACAAATGAGTGCCTTTTTCGTGGAATAAGTCGGGATTAAATGGCCGTATTTCTCAATATTCGCCCGCGTATTGTCGAGAAATACATCTTCCGAAGTGTTCAGACCGCTTTTGAATTTAACTTGTGTTTTCATGTTCATCCTAAAAAAAAAGACCCGGGCGTGATGCCCCCACCGCCCGGGTCAGGTCCCCAATTAAACGTCCAGGAAGACCGGATTTGTCACCTTTAGCTCAACGGCAGCATCGGCCGATGTTGAATTGGCCGTTACAGCCACAGCCCCCTGGACCGTAACCCGGCCGGTGGCGCTGGCATCGTCCAGAACCCCCGCGGTCACACCGGTAGAACCCACATAAAGCTTGGTGTCCGCCGCACATGAGCCCGCCACCAAACCGTTGATTTCAGACCCATCCAGGGCGGCCCAGCCATAAGAATTATCCGGGATCGCCACTTGCGGCCATCCAGGCTTGTCGCCAGCCCCAGCAAGGGCCGATGTGGCCACGCGGGCGGTGAAATCCTCATCAATCGCCACCAAAGAGTTAATAGCGAGGGATCCGGAAGCCTGAACATACATCCATTGGCCCCCATTAGAGCCCATGGCGCATGTGCCGACCTTGTATTCAGCGGATGCGGAATTATCAACTTGGTTGAAATTTGCCCCCGCCGGATGCCCTTGGGCAAAAACTTCTGTCGTCATTTTTCAAATCCTCAATTCAATTAGAAGGAAGCCGGGGCCGAAGCCCCAGCCAGTGGTTTGCCGGGAGGCAAATTAGGCCAGATCGACCATGACGCCCTGACGTTTACGGTTTGAGCAACACATCTCGCCCATCCAGTAAATCGGCAGAACAATCTTGTCCTGGTTGATCGGAATTTTCTTCTCATCCTCATCCCATTGGGCTTCGGGGTGTTGCTGCATGTAGAGATATTTCGTATTTAGGAAATATCCTCTTTCAGCGGTCGTTCCGAAGTTGGTATTATCGTCGAAAATGAGAGAAGCGGATTTGTACTTCAGGCTTTCAAACCCAAGACCGGCCGCCTTTGAATCCGCATATCGCTGGAGATCCTGAAGCCCGCCCTCATAGACCGAATAAAGGTCATGGGAGAAGACAATGAGATCCGGCTTGTCCATACCGCGGACGCAGGACAACCACATCAGGTTCATATCGGCTTTCAGGGAGGCGAAGGCGGTCGGATCGGACATTTCCCGAACCTGGTTTCTCCAAAAGGTCCATGTGGCCGAATTAATCGAGCCAACGGTCCCCTGCCCGCCGGATTGAATGATATGCTGCAAACCGCCAATCTGGTTGGATAAGGCGCCATCGGAATAAATATCCACCGACATGTTGTTCGCAGCCGTGTCCATGGCTACCTGAACCCGGGCTTTCACCAGATTGATCAACTGGGCTTTGCCGCGGTTCAGTTTAAGATCGCGACCGGTGGTCGTGACGTGCAAAGCGACCTGACGCCAGTCAAACTTGGCGGTCGTCAGGACATCGCTGTCGGAAATATCCAGGATTTCCCCGCCATGAAAACGCTGATAGGTCTCGTTTTCCGCGTAGCTCAGCGGAATGGCGATTTCATAGCCGCCGCCGGCGTCAGTTTTGATGTTGTTGTGTTCCTTCATGTAGCGAAGAAGCGCATTATGGTTGGTCACGTTGTCAGCGACACTTCGTTCGTGGTGTCGCAGTGTCGTGGAAACCATTTCCGTGAAAGTATCGCTTGGAGTAGGCATTTTTCCGTGGTTCCTGTTGGTTAAGTTCTACTTGGTAATCTCATCATATTTGGATGACAAAACTTCATCCAAACTCTGCGGTTTACCCTTATGCAACGGATCCGATTCGATGTTCAAAGAATTTGCCTTTTTGGCTTTTTCAGCTTCAGCTTTTAACTCCGCTTCCCGTTTCGCCTTGCGCTCCGCTTCCTGTTTTTCAAAGTACGCGGCGCGGGCCTTATCGTCGGTGAAAACAGCATTTTTATAGGCTTTTTCGAGAACTTCCTTTGTTCCCAGATTGGGGTGATTGGTGCGGACCGCGTGGACCTGGGCCGTGATTTCATTTTCCAATTCGTCCCAATTTTCCTTGTCCGCCTTGAACTCTTTAATGGTTTCGCTGATCTGATTATTTTCCCGGGACTGTTCGGATTGTTCGCGTTCATTCAGACGTTTTTCCAGGTTTTGAATGGTCTGTTCCAGGGCTGCAACCTTGGGAT
Source organism: Hyphomicrobiales bacterium (assembly GCA_028279265.1). GTDB lineage: Bacteria > Pseudomonadota > Alphaproteobacteria > Rhizobiales > CAYWUX01 > JANQOC01. Next base: position 4,246 of record JANQOC010000717.1, on the reverse strand, counting down.
CCGCCTGGGTCGTGTCCTGGCCTGAAAACTTCACATCTTCGCCGAAGACTTCCGACAGTTCGGGATAGATATGTTTCCCGAGATCAACCCCATAGAGATTGGCGATTTCAATCAGCTTCGCCGCTCTTTGTTCTGGCGTTCCCGTGTCCAGGGCTTGCTGGATCCCCATCATTTTCTCAAAGCCTTCATGGGGTTTTAGCCCATTGGCTTCAAATACATGCTTGTACTGGTTTGAAATATCGAGGAAGGGCTTGGCGAAGGTCGTGGCGTCATTCAGGTTTTGACTGCTCTCGCGAATGATCGCCGCAGCGTGTTCCTGGGCTTCAGCGGGCAGTTTATCCCAGGCTTCCTTCTGGCTTGCCGTCAATCCTTCCGGGGCTTCAACTTTCTTTGTGTCAGGATTGTCCACGCCTTGGCCATCTTCAGGCTGTGAATCCGAATCATCTTTCTTCGCTGCATTCTCATCTTCCTTTTTCGCGCCGATTTCGACATCGTTTTCAACTTCCCCCTTCGGATCTTTATCCACTTCCGGGTCTTCCATCTTGTCGAAAACACCGCCCAAGGCTTCGTCAAGGCTTTGATCTACCTGCTTTTTTGTGGCATTGTCGGGGAGATCGCTTCCCGGTGGTGGCGGTAATGTTTCACGTGAAACATCCTGTGAAACATCCGCCCCTAGGGCAGCTTCGGTGTTCCAGAACACGGCGTTCCAGAGATCAAAGGTCTTCATTGGGCACCATCCTGTTAAAGTCGGCTTCGAGTTTTTCGTTGAGTTCCCGCACGTTTTCGAGTTCAACGGGTTTGCGCTTCTTCATGCGCTCCCGTAGGGGTTTTGTGGGCGGGTCCATCTCAAAGCAATCATGTTTTTTGAGATCTTCGCGCCGGGCGACACGACCGGAGATAATTTCCCCTGTTACGGGGCTTGCATAATCTGGAATATCCAGGGTGATTTGCCCCGGGGTCTGGGTTTCCAGCATTTTATTGAAAGCCGCCTGCTTTTCAGGCGAATGAGATATGGGCTGGCCCGTGTCTTTATCGACCATACAGCCCAGCTTGGTATCATAGATGAATTTCGGCATGAATGCCCCCGCAATTAAACCGGGGGCAGTTTATTCAGAAGCTATTCGCGGACAAAATTATTCAGCCAATACTGATTCGCCTGCTTTGCTTTTCCGTGTTGCTTTGTCCAATCGATAGTTAATTTTGTCGGGTCAAGGATTTTTAGCGGCAGTTTGTACTTGTCGTCTTGGACTTCACAGAATACGAAATATCCATCAACGTGCTTCGGGTCAGATATTCGGTTCCCGTCCTTATCTTCGACGTGTGGTGTTTGGACCAATTTAAATCCGGTGTCTGGGCCTTGGTGGAAATCATCAATCTTCACACCATGTGTCTTGGCAAGAGCGGTCCTCACCATCTGCTTGCCACCGGTGCGAACCCGATATTCCTTGTCGTTGAACTTGAACACCTGATAGGTGGCTCGCCTGTCATCTTCAACGCGAACCTTTTCCAGCTTGTGGGTCATTGGGGCAGTCAGGGCCGTGTTCTTATCAATCTTGTAATTGATTGTCGCCGCTTCATTCTCCAAGTCTGGTTTGGCGTTAATGTCGGCGGCGGACAATTGCCGTGTCTCGGTTTTGATCTCATGGACTTGGCCCCCAACCTCAACCGGGACTTTGACATCGACATCAATTGAACCGGGGTCGAGATCAGAGAATGTTGCCAATCCAGTCTTCACTAAATCAGCATCTAAGGCGTCACGATCCGTATATTGTAAAATATATATTTGCATGACTATAGTCCTGTTTCGGTGATAAGGGTTTTCTCTTGAAGCTGAGCATCTGTTAGACGCGTATTGTAATATTCGAACGATTCAATAGATCCATTCAAAGGATTTCCACCAGTAGCAGATACACCGTATTCAAATTGAGTTATTGTCGGCAACGTATTACTTGTGTCTGTTTTCACAGTCCCACCATCCTGACAAGCTGCTATATCATTTTCCTTATAGGCAGCGGCTAACATGGTGGTGCCCTTAGACACTGTTGTCCCTAATCCGTTAAGGTCTGCGACAGCTGATCCCCCATCCCTAACGGTATATTGAGCTGAAGCTGCGCTATTGTCTGCGAATAATTGATGCCTTTCTGAGGTCGTGTTGTCATTCGCAGACCCAAATTGTTTAACGTTGCCGTTTACATGATTCACCGAACCCTTGATAACAAATGTACCTTCGGTTTGATTGAACCAGCTAATATCTGTGTCTATGGGAAGGTCTGCGCTTCTGGATTCAGAACTCGAACCCGTTCTTATATAGGATGTCGGTTCCGTCCCAGCTTCACATTGAACCATTGTAGCAAGATAGTCTTCGCCCGCTGCCGGGGTATGTGACACACGTCCGCTCGCATCCCATGTCGGTGTTGAGCTGTCCGCCGTACCGCTTGCTGCCGTTAAATTGGCTTCTGCGGTTTGACCGGCCATCCAACAGCGCAATGTACCGTCTATATTGTACTCAACACCATAATCAGCAATGGTGCCCGAGCTTGTTCCGACATCGGTGGCAACAACAATTCCGACGAGTAAGTCATAGAGAACGGATATGTGATCCTCAGTCGATGAAGATAAATTCAACCAGACATATCGTGCGCCATCGGGCTTAAAATCTTTGGCAAGCACATAATCTGTATTGGCTGTTGTCGTGAGGTTTTTGAAGACACCGTGTATTCCGGCGCTGGCATCGACATTCACTCGGTCGAATACAGTTTCACCATCAACCGCAGTGTAAACATTGGTGTCAATAACATCTGCAACCGTGAATTTCGTCCAACTGGAAAGGTCTTCAGAGTCCGGGCAAATATTCGTCGCCGCGCCCTCACCTTGGTATCCGGACAGCTTAAAGGCTGTTTGGGGCATGCCAACGGGGGGTTGCATAAGGCCGGTGGTTGGGTCTAGGGGTTGAGCAAAAGCATTCCATACGACCACATCTGACGTGCCATCAAGATCAACCACTAGGTCATTGTCTGCATCTGCCAACCAGATTTGGAAAGCACCGGTTAAATCGCTCGATACTGTTATTTCAAATGAGCATATGTAATAACCATTGCCCCAATATTTTATGGTCGAATTGCTATTATTGTCGGTTGCGCCGATTGCACCATTTGCAAGGTCAAAAAACGTATAGTTATTGCCGAGGCCAAAATTATTCTCTCGCAAGGCAACCCAACTGAGCTGTTTTGCCTGAATAAAAACGCCAACTCTATAAGTTCCAGCACTTGGGAAAGTTAATGTTCGCGATACTGATACGTTTCCTGTACCTGTACTGTTATCGTCCGCTAGGGTATCCGCATCTGTACTGCCGTCCGGCGCTAAAGTGCCGTCGGTAACAACAGCATTCGTCTTGGCCCATCCATTAAAATTCTTATCGCCATCAGTATCTGTATCGAGAATATAATTCCGCGTACCCACAAAGTCATTCAAGCCACCGGGCTGAATATTGGCGATGGCAATGTGCGCACCGCTGGACCCGTCACCGTCATAGGTTTCTCCGCCATCACTATCCGCAAGCGAAATGCGCAATGTCTCAGTTCCCGCCGCGAGATCATCTATAATCGCTATGCGGTAATAACCATTGGGGGCATTGATGATATGGGCTTTGGTGATGCCCGATGTTGTACCGATGACTTTGCCGGTGAGGTCAAAATAAGCATAGCCGCCGGAAGTCAAGAATTCGGCTTTGATCCATCGGCGCTCATCGGCTTTCATGAGGGCTTGGCCCGTATGTTGACCAGCCATGACATTTACAGAATCATAATCAATATAATGCGTCGTTGCTAGATCGGAATTCTCAACGATCTTATCGCCTTTTAGATCGGCCCGGGGACCGTCAATGTCCGCTGGTGAAACAGTGGCGCGAACACCTGTTCCTTTATTGGCGTTGGCAGGATAGGCGAGAAGCTGTCGGACAGGCTTGTAGACCGCATCACCGCCGCGTGCTGCGTATGTAGCACCGACACCAGTGTTTTTTATGTAAACATCTGGGGAGTTTGTAAGTCTAAATTGTGGTGCCGAACCATAAAATCCATTTACACCACCGCCATTATGAGAAGCCACATTATCTGCGGTAGCTGACAAGATGTACATACGCCCCGCAGTGTTATTCGGCGTGTCTGTTATTTTTATTAAATAATAATCATTGCCAAGCGATGTTATGCTGCTTGTAAGAGAACCGCTGCCGCCCGTAGCCGTTCCAACG
>JANQOC010000562.1 GCA_028279265.1 Hyphomicrobiales bacterium | reverse complement strand
GAATCCTTTCTGGACGACGAAAACCATTCTGTCGTTTCATCGTTCCGCAATCCGGAGCAGGGGCGCATCGGCAGTGCCACATTCAAGTCCGCAATCGCCGGTGAATCGGGCTAGACCTTCGCCACCAACTATCTGGGCCACCAGGTGCTTTCAAGTCATACGCCGGTTGATATTCTCGGGCAGAGGTGGGCTCTTCTGGCGGAGATCAACGAGGCGGAAGCGTTTGAGGATTTTTTCGCGCTGCGCTGGCGGGTGATGATCGTCGGTCTTATCGGCACAATGATAATTGGGCTCCTTGGCTTTTTTATTTCGCGGAGTTTTTCCAAACCGATCAGTGCCATTACAGGTGCGATGAAAGATCTCGCCGATGGTAAGCTCGATACGGAAATTCCGGCAACGGAGCGGCAGGATGAAATCGGCGAGATGGCCGATGCGGTGGCGGTTTTCAAGTCCAACGCTTTTGAAATAACCAAACTGGAAACCGAACGAGAAGCCGGAGAACGGGAAGCACAGGAAAACCAGAAGCAGATGATGAACGAGATGGCGGATGAGTTTGAATTATCCGTCGGCAAACTCATCGACTCGTTTTCCTCGGCGGTGGGGCAGTTACAATCCTCATCGGATTCCATGGCGGCAACGGCGGAGCAGACCCGGGCCCTGTCCGAGAACGTCTCGACCAATGCGGAAAGCGCCTCGGATAATGCCCAAACCGTGGCTTCGGCATCGGAACAATTGTCCTCATCGATCTCGGAAATCGCCCAACAGGTGGACCAGTCCGCCAAATATGCCATTGAGGCGGTTGAACATGCGTCCACCACCGACGGTCAAATGAAACAACTCGTGGAAGTCACGACGCAGATTGGCGATGTCGTCAATCTCATCACGGATATCGCGGAGAAGACCAATTTGCTGGCCCTGAACGCGACCATCGAATCCGCCCGCGCCGGCGAAGCCGGAAAGGGATTTGCCGTAGTCGCCTCCGAGGTCAAGGAACTGGCGGGGCAGACCTCCAAGGCGACGGAACAAATCCAGTCACGGATACAGGAAATACAGCATTCCACCGAGTCGGCGGTTCAAGCCATCGACAAGATCAGCCGGACCATCGGCGATATCAGCGAAATCAGTACGGTCATTGCTTCCGCCGTCGAGGAGCAGGGCTCGGCGACCCAGGAAATCGCGACCAATATCGACCAGGCGGCAACGGGAACCCAAGAGGTGACAAAGAATATCGCAACGGTTGCGGGTGCGGCGAACAAGACCGGAGAAATCGCCTCCCACATCCAGAATGCCGCCAGCGAACTGGCGCGGGACTCAGATACGCTTCAGGAAGAAGTCAAGAAATTCATTGCCTCCATTCGCGTCGCCTGACGCGCGCAGGAACGAAGAAATCGATCCCCCGGGGGAATCGATCTTTTCCGGCGGTTTCCGATGGGATTACACCTGCTAACAGACCAGATAGCCTTCCCCATCGGAAACCGTCCTTCATTTGCATGGAGTAGATTTCCGGTCAGCAACCGAATTGAAAACTCAAAGGCCGATTTCAGGCCAGGGCGTCGGTTTTAGCGGCACAGATGAAATCGTTCTTGTGCAGTCCGCCGATGGCGTGGGTCCACCAGGAGACGGTCACCTTTCCCCATTCCAGAAGAATAGCGGGATGATGGCCCTCCTCCTCGGCCATGTCGCCGACTTTCATGGCAAACGCCTGGGCCTGCTTAAAGTTGTCAAAGGGATAAAGGCGCTCGAGCTTGAGTACGCCGGCATCGTCGCGACAGGTCCACTCCGGCACTTCTTTCATGAGTTCAAGGCGTTCGTCTTCCGTCACTTTCGGAGCTCCGGTATGGCAGGCTTCACATTTTTGCGCTGTTAATTCCGACATAGGATTTTTCTCCCTTTTCTCCGACTGATCTCTTTCCTGCAGGTTTCACATTTGTACATCCGCAAAGGCAAACCGAAGCCTAGCGCGGATCCTGAATGTCCTCAATAGACCGCTACGGTGACCCGGGGTGCATGGATCACCCCCGCGCCGGGATTGAAGCCGGGAGGGTCAGAAACAGGTGGATCAGAAGATCAAGAGGAATCAGAAGAAGAAAGTGAAGAAAATCCAGGCCACCAAAGGCACAAGGGGAATGGCCAATATCGCTGCAATTCCAAGCCCCGCAATCAGAAATTCCAACGATTTTATCAACTGGTTAAACGCCATTGGGGCGGTCTCCCAAAATTCGGGACATTTGATCTGGACATTAAGCGACCTTCGAAGGAATGGCCCGTCAAAAGAGGCCGTTGAAGGCACGGAAACGAATAGATCCCTCGAGCGCCGGAACCCTACAGGCTCACAGGCAGGAAATCCAGTGCCCAGGGGCCGCTATCCTCTGAATTCGACGTCCCCCCGCATCAATAATTCCACCGCCATTTCCGGCTCCTGCTGAATCAGCGACCGGGGAACGGCCATCGCCGGTAATCGTCAACGCAAACAAAAACTTCGGATGCCACTCAGGCTGGAAGACAGCGCTAATTCGTTTGCAATGCTGAAATTCTGATTGTAAAAACATACAAATATCTGGCTTTTTGGGTATCCATTATCAGATTTCGATACAGGCCCGTAACCATCAGAAACCAAACTGGGCCGGTATTCGTTCGCAATTCGCATCGGGAGGATTTCATGTACCGAATTTTATCGACTCTACTCGCATTTTGCTTTTTCGCCGCAATGACCGCCATGCCGGTTGCTCCGGTTCAGGCGCAGGAAGACTGTTTCAGGGGAACCCTGGACAAGCAATATTGTGACCGCAACCGGGACCTCGTCGCCGACCTGCCGCTCGACCCCAAGGACTGGGTCAACCCCAGCACGATCATTTTTTCCTACACTCCGGTTGAGGACCCCGCCGTTTACGCCAAGGTCTGGGACGGCTTTATCAAGCATATGGCCAAGGTTACGGGTAAAAAAGTTGTCTTCTTCCCGGTGCAGTCTTATGCGGCCCAGTATGAGGCCATGCGTTCCGGCCGGTTGCATATTGCCGGTGTGAATACCGGTGGCAACCCGGTGGCCGTCAGCTGTGCCGGCCTGGTGCCCTTTGCAATGATGGCGTCCAAAGACGGATCCTACGGATACGAAATGGAAATCATCGTGCCAGCGGACAGCAAGCTGCAATCACCCGCAGATCTCAAGGGCAAATCCCTGGCTTTCACCTCACCCACATCCAATTCGGGTTTTAAAGCACCGTCCGCTCTCCTGAAATCGGAATTCGGCCTTGAAAAAGAAAAAGATTTCAAGACCGCGTTCTCAGGTAAGCACGACAACTCGATCATGGGTGTGGCCAATAAGGACTATGAAGCTGCGGCTATCGCCAACTCCGTTCTCAACCGGATGATCAACCGCAAAGTCGTCGATCCGAAAAATATCCGCACGATTTATAAGTCACAGACATTCCCGACAACCGGATACGGTCATGCGCACAATCTGCATCCGGAGGTCGCGGCGAAAATCAAGCAGGCCTTCTTCACATTCAAATGGGAAGGATCGGACTTGCAAAAAGAATTCAAGAAAGAGGGACGTTTTGTTTCCATCCACCACAAATCGGACTGGGACGTGATCCGCAAAATCGACGCGGCCAACGGTGTCTCATATTCCTGTAAATAATACAGATCACCAGCAAATGACCGGATACGTCCGCCGCCTGTCCGGTCATTTGTCCCTTAACTAAGGTAGAGCTTACCCGGCAGACCTGCCGGGATCGGATCCCCATGTTGCGAATTGAGCAGTTAGTGAAGCAATACCGGACGGGCGACCGGGCCCTGAAGGGTATTGATCTCGAAGTTCCCGACGGACAGGTTATGGCCCTTATCGGGCCTTCCGGCGCCGGTAAATCGACCCTGATACGATGTGTCAACCGGCTGGTGGAGCCCACATCGGGACGGATATTGCTCAATGATCTCGATATCAGATCCCTGAGCCAATCGAAATTGCGACTGGTCCGACGCCGCATGGGTATGATTTTCCAGGAATATGCCCTGGTCGAACGTCTGACGGTCATGGAAAATGTTCTCTCCGGCCGTCTCGGCTATGTAGGGTTCTGGCGCAGCTATTTCCGCAAGTTCCCACAATCGGATATCGACGAGGCCTTTCGGCTACTGGAACGGGTGGGCCTCGCGGAAATGTGCGACAAGCGTGCCGACGAACTTTCCGGCGGCCAGCGTCAGCGGGTGGGAATCTGCCGGGCTCTCATCCAGAATCCCGAACTGCTGCTGGTCGACGAGCCCACCGCAAGCCTTGACCCGAAGACGTCCCGGCAGATTATGCGCCTCATTTGCGAACTCTGCCAAGAGAGAAAGCTGTCGGCAATCATCAATATTCATGATGTACTCCTGGCACAAATGTTCGCCCAACGCATTGTCGGACTGCAGCTTGGCGAGATCGTCTATGACGGCTCCCCGAACGGTCTCACACCGGACGTGCTGACCCAGATTTACGGCGAGGAAGACTGGGAAGCTACCATCGAGAATGTCGAGGAAGAAGACCTGGAGGATGAGGCACTCGATGGCGGGCCGGACCGGGAGGCGGAGCACAAAAAGACGCCTGAGCTTGACCGCGACCGGCTGTCGGGACTGACCTGAGGATCCGGCGATGACCACGACAACGCTGTCCCGGACCTGGAAAAAGCCACCCTTCATCAAAAGCGCGTTTTTGCGCTGGACCCTGGGGCTGGCGGTGGCTATCTATCTGGCCCTGGCGTTCGGGACCATGGAAGTGAACTGGACCCGGGTCGCCGAAGGTATTCCCCGGGGTCAGCGCTTCCTCGCAGGCTTCTTTCCACCGGATTTCATTTCCAGATGGCCTGAGATTCTCGATGGCCTCAACGAAAGTATCTGGATGACCATCACGTCGACGGTGGTCGGCATCGCCCTGTCGATTCCCATCGGTCTCGGTGCGGCCAAAAACCTTGCACCGAAACCGGTCTACCTCTTCTGCCGCGGCATCCTGGCTGTCTCCCGAAGTTTTCAGGAAGTCATCATTGCAATCTTCATGGTCAAACTTTTTGGTTTTGGACCGTTTGCAGGATTTTTGACCCTCAGCATAGCGACGATCGGTTTTTACGGTAAGCTGCTTGCGGAAGATATCGAGGACATCGATCCCAATCAGGCCGAAGCCGTGCGCGCGACCGGGGCCAGCTGGTTTCAGTGGCTCAACTTCGCCATTCAGCCGCAGGTGCTGCCGCGCATGATCGGGCTGGGCCTCTATCGCCTCGATATCAATTTCCGGGAATCGGCAATCGTCGGCATTGTCGGCGGCGGCGGCATCGGCGCGACCCTGAATACCGCCTTCGACCGCTATGAGCTGGACTCGGCGGCCGCGATCCTGCTGATCATCATCGGTATCGTGATGGTCGTCGAGTATTCCTCCGGTTATGTACGCAGGTGGATGCAGTGATGGCGGTTGTTCAGAAAGACGACATAAAGATCTGGCAGCGGCGGGAACGCGGCAAGCAATTCGCCATCTGGGCCGGATATCTCACTGTTACGGCCCTATTCGTCTATTGCTTTCAGTTGATCTCGGAAAAAACCGTCTGGTTCTTTGTCCTCGATGCGCCGCGGCAGGCGATGGACATGGCGAGCCGTATGGTGCCGGTCAAATGGAGCTATATGGATGTGCTGTGGGTGGCTATCTGGGATACCCTCAATATTGCCACCCTCGGTACGGTCATGGCCGTCATCCTTGCCATCCCGACGGCTTATTGCGCCGCGCGCAACACCACCCCAAGCCTCTATTTCGTGCGCCCGGTGGCGCTGTTCATCATCGTTGCCTCGCGATCCATCAACTCGCTTATCTGGGCACTTATCCTGGTGGCCATCGTCGGACCCGGCGTCTTTGCTGGGGTGATCGCTATAGGTCTGCGCTCCATCGGCTTCTGCGCCAAACTTCTTTACGAGGCGATCGAGGAAATCGATGAAAACCAGGTGGAAGCCGTGACGGCCACGGGCGCTTCCAATGCCCAGGTCACAGCCTACGGCATCGTCCCGCAGGTATTGCCGGCGTTTGCCGGTATCTCCGTCTTTCGCTGGGACATCAATATCCGGGAATCCACGGTTCTGGGGCTGGTGGGCGCCGGCGGCATCGGGTTGCAGCTCAATGCCTCGATTACAAATCTCGCCTGGACCCAGGTATCCCTGATATTGCTGGTAATCATCGCCACGGTGGTGGTCAGCGAATGGGTTTCCGCCAAGATCCGCCACGCCATCATTTAAGGTGTTTGCTTGCAACTCCCTAGGACCGGGTTGCTGATGCCTTCAGCCCTTAAAGGTTCATATAGGCACCGCCATTGCAGTGAATGGTCTCACCGGTGATATAGGACGCAGCGGGTCCGACAACGAAACGGATCAGATTGGCCATGTCCTGGGGGACGCCCTTGCGGCCCAGGGGAATGTTGCGTCCGGCCATGGGGGAAACCTTGGCCACTGAGGGATTGCCTTCGCGCACCGTGTCAAAGGCTCCGACGATAACCTGGTTGGCGCGGATCTGATAGTCGGCGAGGTCATAGGCGAGGCCACGGACAAAGGCCGCCTGTCCCATTTTCGCGGCCATGACGTGGGCGCGGCCGGTGGCGCCGACCGTCGACGCCATGCCGCCGACGCCGACGATGGCTCCGTTTCGCCGCTCGGTCATGGACGGCAGAACCGCCTTGACCAGCCGGTAAAGGCCCTGGATTGAAATGTCGAGAACGTTGGACATCTCCTCGAACTCCAACTCCTCGATGGATTTGCGCCCGCGAACCGCGGCGTTGTGCACCAGAATATCGACGCCGCCAAACTCGTTCACAGCCGCCGCCGCCATGTCGTTCACCGCCGTTTGATCCCGCACGTCGGCGAGGAACGGAATGGCCCTGCCGCCACTGGAACGAATTCCCTCGGCAACCTCTTCACAGAGATCTCCGGCCTGAACGGCGTTGATGACAATTGCAGCGCCGGCACGCGCCAACTCTTCCGCAGTGGCGCGGCCAATATTACGGGCACTGCCGGTCACAATGGCCACTTTTCCTTCGAGTTCATTTCCGAGATCAACCATGAATCCAATTTCCTTCAACTGGTGCCTGCATTCTGGATTCAAAACTTAACATGGGCCAAGGGTGACGGACCAGACCACCTGCGCCCGGCCAACAGACGGCCGCTACGGATCCAGATAAGGAGGCTCCTATTGAAACGCCCCGAACGGGTGGTAATTGCGAAAAAAACTGCTATAGATGGATCAATTCCATTGCTCAATATTAGACCGGTGAACTAAATTATACATAACCGGATAACTCCCAGAGTTCCGGAACTCCAATTTGCGGAAAATGACTATATTCCAGGGATTTCCTGGACCACAACGATCAACCAGCAGGACTTCCCATGATATTCAAACCTGGCAGGACAGCGCGGCGGCTCGGGATTTTGATCCTGCTCGCATTTCCGCTGGCGATGCTTCCGGGCATTTCGGTGTTTGCTCAGACAACGAACAACGCGAACAATAAAGACACGTCCGATCGCTGGGTCAACAGCGTGATCGCTTCCGGCGCCAATCCGGAAATCATCAATAAATATTCCTCCAAGCTCAATGTCTGGCAGACGGATATTCTCCGGCTGAAGAACCGGATTGAATCCTCTGAATTTTCATTATCCAACCAGCAGCAATTCAGCATTGACGCCCTGCAGATTATCATTTCTGAACTCAGAACGTTCACAAGTGAACTTAACCCGGAGCTTGACTCGTCCAATCTGCGCCTGGAGAGGCTGGGTCCGGAACCGAAAGAGGGTGAGCAGGAATCCGATACGCTGGCGAGCCAGCGGGCCCTCATCAAGGATGAAGTGGGCGCCTATGACGGCCTGATAAAACGCGCAGAAGTGCTGCTGCTGCAGGCAGACCAGATAATCGCCGTTTATAATGCGAAGCGCCGCAAGGCATTTTTGTCGCAACTGCTGAGTCGTTCGATGAACTTCGGTGACGGCAAGTTCTGGACCCAGACCGTCACGAATTCGGTCCGCGAGATGGGACGCATTTCCGACTGGACGACAAGCTGGATCGGAAAGAAACTGCGCCAGTCATGGCTGCTCCTGCTCTCGACCCTTGTGATCACGGGCGCTGCCGGACTGGCCCTGTTTGTCCTCTCCTACCGGCTGCTGCGCTCCGTGGGAACACGCCGTCTCGGTCCGGATGAGGAGTACACGCGATCGGAACGCGGCGCTGCCATTCTCCGGAGAACGCTCTCGGTCTCGCTCCCCATTGTCGGCATTTTTGCCGTCTTTTACCTCGTCTCCTCCTCGTTTGAACTGCTCTCTGAGGCGGAACTGGAATTTACCGGGCGGTTGCTGCTGCTCCTTGCCGTTGCCACATTTCTCCTTTCGGCTTTTCGATACAGCTTCGTACCCGACGATCGTGCCGAGCAATTGTTCCGCCTGCATGAGACATCTTCGCGCTGGCTATATCGGCTGTTGTCGATTAACGTCATTGCCTGGCTCATTGATCACGTCCTGCAACTTATCGAGCAGGCGACCTTCGCCTCCCTGGCTCTCGGTGTTTCTCGGAGTCTCCTCTTTGCCTTCATCTTCTCGGTCATCATCGGCTGCTTCCTGCTCGTTCGTCTCATCCGCTCCGATGCGAGTGCTCTGAGCCGGCAAACCTTTGGCTGGCCGCGCTGGATTTATGGCCTGATCTCGGTGTTCGCCATCGTCATTTTCGCCGCTACCCTGCTCGGATATGTGAACCTGGGACACTTTGTCGGCAGCCAAATCGTAACCACCGGCGGGCTGTTGTTCTTCCTCTCCCTGGTGCATCTGACCGCCGAGTATCTTTCGACACCAAAAAGAAACGTCAGCGAAGACCCGGAACAGGAAGACGATGACCATCCGGCGATGATCAGCGCAACACAGGGTGTCGTGCTCGGGATCGGGCTCGACCTTCTGGTGCTTCTGATCGGAATTCCGCTTCTTCTGCTGCAGTGGGGCTATGAATGGAACGAGGTCCGCGGCTGGATTTCCTCGGTATTTTTCGGTTTCCAGATCGGCGAGATCAAACTATCGCTGCAAAGTGTCTTCCTGGCCATCGGCGCTTTCATCGTCGGCCTGATGCTGACCCGTACCGTTCGACGCATGTTTGAGCGGCGCACCGAATATGTGTTTGCCGGCGACACCGGCACCCAGGATTCCATTGCCAAAATCCTGACCTATGTGGGCTTTGCGCTGACCATCCTGGTCGCACTTTCCTTTATCGGGCTCGGACTTTCGAACCTGGTCCTCATTGCCGGCGCCCTGTCCATCGGTATCGGGTTCGGGCTGCAGAGTATCGTCAATAATTTCGTCTCCGGTCTCATTCTGCTTACCGAAAGACCGATTAAAAAAGGCGACTGGATCATCCTCAACGAAGTCGAGGGTTTCGTGGAACAGATCAATGTGCGCTCGACAGAGATCCGGACGTTCGACCGGTCAAGCGTGATTATCCCCAATGCAGACCTGATCACCGGCCGAGTCACCAACTGGACCTACGGCAACAGGACCGGCCGCGTCGTTGTCAATGTCGGAGTCTCCTATGACAGTGATCCAGAAAGAGTCTTCGACCTGCTCATGGAGATAGGCAGATCCCAGCCCAAGGCCCTGAATAATCCGCAGCCGCGCTGTATATTCGCCGATTTCGCCGACAGTGCACTGCTGTTTTCGCTGCGGGTGTATATCGCCAATGTCGAGGATACGTTCGAAGTCCGCACAAGCGTCCGGAACGCTATCTGGAAACGTTTCCGGGAAGAAGGCATTGAGATCGCCTTTCCCCAACGCGATCTGCACATCAGGGACAGCGACGGCCTCCGGGGCCTGTTCGAAAAATCTTCATCCGCGTCCTGACTGGCCCGGCGCAACAGTTTTGCGGACCGGGACGCCCTCAATTCACGGGCCGTTGCCGGGGCAATACTCCCTCGCTAGATGCGGTAAAATGCGGCGGCCGTATCGTGGAAGAAGGAGCGTTGCACCTCAGGGGGATATTTTTCGAGAATCCGCCGGTTCGCGGAAATAAGCTCACCATAACTCGTCCAGAGTTTCTCAAGCGGAAAATTGCTGCCATAGAAACTGCGCCCGGCGCCAAACTGATCGAGGACATGATCGATAACGATGGACATGTGGTCAATGTCGCATTTGCCGGTAAAAAAGTTCAGGCCCGAGCACTTGATCCATACATTATCGAGGGGCCTTAAAGTACTCAGGCCCTCTTTCCATTGCTGAACGGTTTGTGGGTCATCCGCCGTCAACATACCTGCATGGACGAGGCAGAATTTCGTATCCGGATGATTGCTTGCGAGTTCGGCGAAGATGGCGAACTGATGGGCGAAACCCTGCAGCTCGAAATGAAGGTCATACTTGCCCAACAGGTCGATATTGTCCTGGAACGTGTCAATCAGACAAAGATCGGCCCTGTCCGTGCTGCATCTGAGAGGATCGCCTTCCCAATAGTGCAATTGCTGCCGAACACCGCGGAAGTTTTTATACCGGCGGTGAGACTGGATTGCTTCCTCGGCACCGGGATCCGTCATGTCCACAAATCCAACGATCCCGTGGGGAAAACCGGACCTGTCGGCAACGCCCTGCAGCCATGTCGTTTCTCCGACGGGGTCCGAGGGGTCATAATTGGCCTGAACGTGAACCGATTTGACTATATTGTTGTCACCGAAATCAGCTTTAAGGTCGTCGACAAGGTAGTCCTGCCGCAAGCCGCTGTAGTCGTCGCCGAACATTTTCGGGGTCATGGGCGCGGTGAGCCAGGGATAATTCTCCCACTCCCAGATATGATGATGGCTGTCAATTATGGGTCCGTCGTACATACTGATCACCTGAAACCTTGATATCTCTTCTCTTTCCTGTCCACTGTGGTCCGCGACAATTTATGTCGCCGATTTCTTCGTCCAGTTGACAGTCAGCTCGACATCCGCCGCCCGCAACAGATTGACGATGGGACACCGGAACTCGACATTTTTCTTCAGTTTCTCGATGCGCTCCGGGGTTTCCTCGGTATGCAGGATCACATCCACGGTCACGGTCTCAAAGTAGGGCCGGACGCCGGGAACGCCCTTGGGTCCTCTGAGATCGATCTGGCTTTCGGCCTTGAACTCGACTTTCGAGTATTCGAAATTTATGGCGGACGCGACACCACGAATGATCACGCCTTCGCAACCGACCAGGGCAGCCAGCAAGGTTTCAATGGGGCTGGGCGCCGAGTTGGTCCCTCCCAGGCTTGACGGCTCGTCGGTGATCACCGGCGGATAGTCGCGAACACTGATCTCCGTCCGGGTGCCCGCATCATTTTCTCCGACAACGTTGCGCACCGCGAGCTTTCTCGTGTTCGGATCGACACTCGGCTCGATAATGTCTGCATCAATCGGCATCCATTTTTCTCCATTTGTTGACCAGGCGGATTAACGCCATCGAATTTATGTTGGATTGGGTCCGGGCGTGAAAGTCGATCACTACCGACCCTTCCTCAGGACAATAAACCACTCTTTCATTTGATGAAACTGCGGAAATCCGGGAGAATTGCCGAAAAGATCATGTGCAGGGTGTCCAGGCGTTGCCGCAACCGCTGGAACAAGGAGCACCGTGGATAGACCAATCTGGCGAACCCGGCGGGGCCGGGCACCTTATCATCCACAAATCACCCCAATTTCCTGTGATAACCCGCGGATTTCCGGCACTTTTTGGTGTTTTTGAGGTGCGACTCAGCTACACCAACCCTTGGA
>JANQOC010000649.1 GCA_028279265.1 Hyphomicrobiales bacterium | reverse complement strand
GACAAGATTTATAATTCAGCCGATGCGCTTCTCACCAAAGGCAAGTTCCAGGATGCCGCGACCCAGTTCGAGGAAGTCGATCGGAAGTATCCCTATTCGCCGTACGCCAGACGATCGATCGTGATGGGCGCTTACTCCCATTACAAAGCCAAGCAATATCCGGAAGCCGTCCAGGCCGCGACACGTTATACGACACTCCATCCGGGAACCAAGGAAACACCGCTGGCCTATCACATCATTGCCATGTCGCATTATGATCAGATTACCAGTGCTCAGCGGGACCAGACCCAGACACGCCGGGCCCTGCAGGCGATGGAGACGCTTACCCTAAGATATCCGGAATCGAGTTACGCCAAGCAGGTGAGCAACAAGATCCGCATCACCCGGGATATGCTGGCTGCCAACGAAATGACCGTTGGGCGATATTACCTGAAAAAGAACAATCATATTGCCGCCATCAATCGGTTCAAAGTCGTCGTGCAGAAATATCAGAACACGGCCCATGTGGAAGAGGCCCTGGCGCGCCTGACGGAATCCTACATGGCGCTCGGGGTTGTCAACGAAGCGCAAACCGCCGCCGCGGTTCTGGGGCATAACTTCCCGGATAGCCAGTGGTACAGGGATTCCTATGTGCTCCTCAAATCCGACGGCCTGGCCCCGCGGGAAGACAGCGCATCCTGGATCAGTAAAGCCTGGAACAATGCCTTTTCGGGTTTGAAAAAACCATCCTGATAAGCTCCTGATATCTCCAAATAAGAGTTCTCTGTCCAATCAGCGAACGGCTGACTGGAACGGCGAGATATTGCATTGGCTGAAACAGCGATCCCCTTGATGCCGGCCTGTTCTCAGGGACATGGATGATCCCCGACCTTCTTGCACAAAATTTTGCAGTCTCTCTGCTGAAAAGATATTATCCCAGATGAATAGGGGAAGAGATTTGAGGAAGGCGCAGCATGGCGAAAGATCTTTCGCAACTGGCGGTCGATAAGCTAAGTCGCAAACAGGCGGAGCGGGAGCTTGAGCGTCTGGCAACCGAAATCCGCCAGCATGATGAACTTTATTATGGTCAGGACGATCCCGTCGTTTCCGATGCGGACTATGACCAGTTGCGCCGCCGCAATGAGGAGATTGAAGCGCGGTTTCCCGATCTCGTGCGCGCGGACAGTCCGAGCCTGCGCGTTGGTGTCGAACCGGCTCAGCAGTTTGGCAAGATCGTCCATTCCGTACCCATGCTTTCTCTGTCCAACGCCTTTGACGACAATGACGTCGCTGAATTCGCAAAACGAGTTCGCAGGTTTCTCGGCTTGGAGGAAGCGGAGAAGCTGGATATGACGGCGGAACCGAAGATTGACGGTCTCTCCATATCGCTGCGTTATGAAAAAGGTTCTCTCGTTTACGGGGCCACGCGCGGTGACGGGCTGGAGGGAGAAGACGTCACCACGAATATCCGCACCATCAGGGAGATACCGAACAAGATCTCCGCCAAAAAGATTCCCGACGTTCTGGAAATTCGCGGTGAAGTGTATATGGGCCACCGGGACTTTGAAAAACTCAACAGGGAACAGGAAAAAACCGGTGGCAAGGTATTCGCCAATCCCCGCAATTCGGCCGCAGGGTCCCTGCGCCAGCTTGATTCCTCGATCACCGCCCGACGGCCGCTCAAATTTTTTGCATATACCTGGGGTGAAGTTTCGGAGCTGGAATTCGACACCCACTATGAGGTTCTGGAGGCCATGAAAAAATGGGGTTTTCCGGTCAATCCTCTGACCAGCCTTTGCCCGACTGTCGATTCGCTTCTGGCCGCCTATCAGGCAATAGAAGAAGCCCGTCCCACCCTGGACTATGACATTGACGGTGTTGTGTACAAGGTCAACCGCCTGGACCTGCAGGAACGG
>JANQOC010000648.1 GCA_028279265.1 Hyphomicrobiales bacterium | reverse complement strand
TCGTTCACAGCATTGATCACAGCCGGGAGCGCACCCACTGTTCCGGCTTCACCCGCCCCTTTTACGCCCAGGGGATTTTGTTGGGTTGGGACCGGATTTTCATGCAAGGTGAAGGAACAGAAATCGTCGGCCCTTGGCATGGCGTAGTCGAGAAACGAAGCAGTGAGCAGCTGTCCATCGTCTTCATCGAAGACGATTTCCTCAAAGAGCGCTTGTCCCGCGCCCTGGGCAATACCCCCGTGAACCTGGCCTTCCAATGTGAGTGGGTTGATGACCGTGCCGAAGTCCTCAACACTCCAATAGCCGACGAGATCCACATGCCCAGTTTCCAGATCGATCTCCACCTCGCAGACATGGCAACCATTGGGAAAATTAGGTGCCGAGGTCCCGTATTCGCCCGTCGCTGCTAAACCGGGCACGAAATCCGGTGGCAGGTTGTCTTGGTCGAACGCCAATCGCGCTATCTCCTTCAGGGAGAAACCTTGGTCGCTCTCTCGCAGATAAAATCTATTCCCCTCTCTTTGTATTTGATCCCTGTCGGTCTGCAGAAGATGGGCGCAGAGCACGGATGCTTTTTCCGTGATCCGGTGGATCGCCTGAAGTGTTGCCCCGCCACCTATAGTGGCGGTGCGGGATCCGAAGGAACCGGTACCGAGCTCCAGGGCTCCGGTATCCCCATCCGAGAACCGGATATCTTCGTCCCAAATATCCAGATGCGTTCCGATAATCTGCCGATAAAGAGTCTCGTGCCCCTGCCCCTGGTTCTTACTGCCGGCTTTGACGGTCAGTTGGCCTGTCTCGTCGAACGACAGGTCAACATATTCCGGCCGCGGGCCATCCGCTGCCCGTTCGATGGCATTCGCCAATCCGAGTCCACGCAGTTTTCCCCGGGACCGGGCTTCCTTTCTGCGCGCTTCAAACCCCGTGCGATCCGCAAGAGCCAGGGCTTTCTCCTGATTTTTTTCAAACGCGCCACAGTCATAAGTGAACGTCAGCCCGGTCTTAAACGGCATCTGATCTTCGCCGATCATGTTTTTGCGGCGTAATTCAAACGGGTCCCGGTTCAATTGGCGGGCAGCGCGATCAATCAGGCCCTCAATGATGTAGGCGGCTTCCGGTCTGCCGGCCCCCCGGTACGGCGCGGTCTGCTGCGTATTGGTAAATACCGCCGTAACGGTAACCGCAATCGCCGGTGTGCGGTAGACCCCGGCGAGAGTGCCCAGATTGTTAAAGGTGGGATATAGGCCGCGATCGGTTGACAGATAGGCACCGATATTGGCAATCGAATTAACGCGCAAGGCTTCGAAAGTACCATCGTCGCGGATGGCCAGTTGAGCCTCAACATAATTGTCGCGGCCATGGGAATCGCTCTGGAATCCCTCATTGCGGGTCGAAACCCATTTGACGGGACGTTTCAGTTCCCGGGCCGCCCAGAGACAAAGGCGCGGTTCTATATAGGGTCCGCTCTTGGCCCCAAATGCCCCACCTACATCCGGGGCAATGACCCGCATGTTTTCCATCGGAACGAAAAATAATTGCTCGGCCAGAATCTGGCGAAGGCTGTGGGGCGCCTGGGTGTCGGTGTAGAGCG
>JANQOC010000635.1 GCA_028279265.1 Hyphomicrobiales bacterium | reverse complement strand
TAAGCAGAGATTAACCACCTCCACCGGAAGCAATATCGCTAATCGCGCCGGCTTCGTTAGGTGATTGTTCCGAGATGACACTTTCGCCCTTCACGTATTTATCCCAGGTGACACTGCGCCGTTCCGATGAGCGCGGTGTCTGTCCTCTGGGATGGACGAGATCCCGGGGATTTTCGATAGCAACCGCAAGATTCTGCTGGGTTGCGCAGCCAAACTC
This sequence comes from Hyphomicrobiales bacterium, assembly GCA_028279265.1. Taxonomy (GTDB): domain Bacteria; phylum Pseudomonadota; class Alphaproteobacteria; order Rhizobiales; family CAYWUX01; genus JANQOC01. The sequence goes on along the minus strand of JANQOC010000635.1, from coordinate 4,453 downwards.
GGCGTAAGGCCTGTTTTCATCGTCGCGCGCCATATCGTCCGGCCAAATTCCGCATTCCGGAGGATGTGCCTTATACGCCCGATAAGCGAGTTTTATCGGTGCCCCAGAGCCGGAGGAACTGTGATAAGGCTGCCAGTTGACATTACTTTTCGGGACGCCGGTCTCGCTGGCAATGTCCCTGAATGTCTGGATAGCCTGGATAGTCACATCCTCGTTAGACGAACCGATCGGCGCCTGTACCAGCAAAGGACCATTTCCCTGCGCCAGATAGCCGGTGAGATAGTTTCTCAACCGCTGTCTCTGATTCGTGGAAAGTCCTGAACTCTCTGAAGAGATCGGCAGTGCAATTTGCACCGAACGCTTTGAAATTTCTATGGGATGCCGCTCCTCGAGATTTTCAGAAACAAGCGCGTGATGACCCCGATGCCAATGATCCCTATCGGACCGGCAGGCAATAAGCCCGGAAGTCAACGTGCCGATGACAACCAGAATGGCTGCCTTTTTCCAAATTTCGAGAGGATTGCTTTGCCCTGCTTGTGCAGTGTCCATTATCCTCGCCCCCTGTCTTGGATATTTTTAAGTCATATACGGGTACGCAATTCTCCTTGATTACGAAACTGAGTTTACCTGTTTGTTTCAGTTCTGAGCCGTCGACACGCTATGTCAGTCTTCGGCTCAAAACAATTTACCGATGAATAAAGCCGTATTCTCCTTTAAGTCCGCCATCGCGCGGCAGGTAATCCGGCTGATCGCCATAGACACGATTCAGGCGGTTGAGAAGCAGCATTTTTCGATCTGAATCTGGTGAGAACCCATCGTCCGGGCGGGCCAGTTTCTGACGCGCCACAGGTTTGACGAGAAACGGCGTGACGATCACAACAAGCTCGGTCTCATTTTTGATGAAGTCGCGGCTTGTGAACAGTTTACCGAGAATCGGGACCCGCTTGATACCGGGAATAGTGTCCAGGTTTTGTCGGACATCCTCGGACAGAAGTCCGCCAATGACCAGCGAACCCCCGCTTGGAAGTTCAACCGTTGTATTAGCGCGCCGGACTTTCAAGGCAGGAATTGAGATTGAGGCCAGAGTAACGGCGCCTTCGTTCGAAATTTCACTGACTTCCGTCGAAATTCTGAGACTGATGCGACCGGCCGTCATAACCACCGGAGTGAAGGATAAGCCAACACCAAACGGCTTATATTCCACAGCGATCGTGCCATCGTCCCAACCGGATGGAATGGGAAATTCGCCACCAGCCAGGAAATTCGCCGTTTCACCGGAAATCGCCGTGAGGTTCGGTTTGGCAAGAGTGCGCAACATGCCGTTACGCTCAAAGGCTTCGATTGATGTCGCGAGACAGTTCAAGGCACTTGTGGGCAGTGTTGTCGTAGGCTCAATGATATTGCCGGACAATGTGCTCGGTATTGTACAAGCCGTTGGATTATTACCGAATACGCCGTAAAGAATGGAGTTCGCGCCATTTTGGTTTGAGATCGGGAACTGATTGTTGGTATTGAAAGCCAGATTAGCATCACCGATCGAGCCACCATTAAGGTTCACCCCGAGCCGTTTGATCATCTCCCGGTTCATTTCCGCGACCTGAACCCTGATCATCACCTGCTCATTGGTGGTGACGGCAATCATATTAAGAACTTTTTCGGCTTCGCCTGTGAACCGGCTCGCAAGATCGGCAGCTCGGTTTGCATCTGCGGCATTAGCCGCCGTACCGGTGAGAACCACGTTCTCATTGACCATTTCGGCGCGAATGTCCGAATCTGGAATAAATCTCTTGAACATGCGGGAAAGAGCATTCAGATCGCGCTCAATGGAAACCTCCAGTGCAGCGATGTGCCCCCCCTCCTTGTCAAAGAAGTGGATATTGGCCTGCCCGGTTTTGACGCCGATCAGATAGGCGCGTCTGGATGACTGGACAACAGCATCAAGAACCTTGGGGTTCGAGACCAGGACATCGCGCAAATCCACCGGTAATTCAACGACGACTGATTTGTTCAAGCCAATCTTGATATGCTGGCTCGGGTTAACCCCATTGCCCCGCTGGAGGTGAACAAGGGATCTATGTTCCACGATATCCTGTGCATTTGCCGTGGGGGTCAGTTCATTTGACCAAAATGCCACGCCACCCATAAGCACTCCCAAAAGCGCATATCGCCCGGTGCGTGACAAAATCTTATCGAAAACAGACATAAATCTAAGCCTTCCCATGGAACCCCTGTTAACTCTCCCCATTTTCAATAAATTCAAATAACTAATAAATTACTGACAAACAGACCAATTTGGCACACATCTGCTCTGATTTAGATATCAGGCATTAACTATTGATAAGCAGTGGAAATCTGATTCTCATTGCAACCGCAATGCGAATCGGGTGTTTTTGCCCGGTAAAACATTGGGATGGGCAAAAAATGGGCGAGAAAACCTCGAATTCCGGGAGCGTAATTCGTAATTGTTGCGCGAATATCACAATAATCTGTGCGTTGGGATTGATATTGTCTGGATGTGAATCTTTGGATGACAATGCCCTGCCATTCGCAACATCGGAGAATTCGCCTTATAGCAACTCCAAGAGTCCAAAAGACTCGCAAATTTCCGAATCAAACCGCCAGGCAGAGCAGACCTTGCGCAATGGCTACCTTAAACAACCCAAGAACCCATTTTCGACACTGAGATATGTAAATATCTTAAGAGAGAACGGGAAATCCAAACAGGCTTACCGAATTCTCGAGCATTTCTACAATAATAACTCAAAAGATTACGAAATCGCTGCCACTCTGGCCCGTACCTCAATCGAGGTGGGTCAATTCGAGATGGCTGAGAAAGCCATTGCCCAAATGAAAAAGGAAAAACCAGGTGACTGGCAAATTCCTGCCGCCGAAGGACTCATACTGGCACACCAGGGGCAGACCAAATCGGCCGTAAACAAATTTCGTACGGCCGAAAAAAGCGCCCCAAATGAAGTCAGCGTCGTCAATAACCTGGCTCTGGCCCTGGCTCTGGATAAGAAGGCGCCGGAAGCGGAAAGATATTTTCGCAAAGCACTGACGATTGATCCCCAGAACAAGGTCGCCAAACAAAATCTTGCCCTTCTTCTCGGACTTCAGGGACGCCACAATGAGTCATCACAATTGTTCCGGGGTACGCTCACACAGGAAGTGGCTCAAGCCAATACGGCCTATCTACAGAGCATGGTTGGAAGCAAGCCCGAATTCAAACCCTCGCAAAAACCTTATTCCGATGGCTGGTCGAGCAATGTGAGTGTCTCTGCGAGTCCCCGACAGACGTCCACGAACTGACTTTTATATCAGTTCTTCATCGACGGTTTTTTGGGGTTCAACGGGGTTGTCCTGAATTTTGGTAATTCAAGAGTTTAAAAGCCGTGCGCGGCTCCGTCGCATCGTGGATCTGACGCGCCTTCCAGGAGGCCATCTGGATGCGCGGCGATTGCACCGGCATGTCCCATAATTTCATCGAACGCGCCAACAATTTCAATATCATGGCCGGCATTTGCCAGGGCCTTGCACAGCGATTCAGGAAATCGGTCCTCAATTCTGAGCTTAACCGTCGCCTTGCCCCAGGTCCGCCCCAGGAGCCATCTTGGAGCGGCGATCGCCTGACCGACGGATTGTCCATAATTCACATAGCGATTAAAAATCATGGCCTGAGTTTGGGGTTGCCCCTCGCCTCCCATCGTTCCATAGGCCAGGACGGCGCCATTATCCAGGTGAGCCAGTGCGGGTTGAATCGTGTGAAATGGACGCCGGTGGGGCTTCAGACAATTGTGATGATTTTCATCCAGAGAAAAACTGATCCCCCGATTTTGCCAGACGATCCCAGTTTCCGGCAGCACCAGGCCCGAACCAAACTCCCAGTAGAGGCTTTGAATGAAGCTGACGACGCGCCCGTCACTGTCCGCCGCCGCAAGCCAGACCGTGTCGCCTGCACTCTCCATCCCCGGCCATGGGGCGGCACTCCGGGGATCGATTCCTTTCGCCAGCTCTTGAAATGTTTCCTGCTTAAGATAATGAGAGATATCTTCGGAAATATAATCAGGATCGGTGATCACACGGTCACGAATTCGGAAAGCGGACTTTGTCGCTTCAATAAGGCCGTGGACGAACTCGAAATTCTCAGCTTCCCGGACCGCCAGTTGTTCAAAGACTCCCAGAAGAATGAGAGACGCCAAGCCCTGGGTCGGCGGCGGCAAATTGAAGACGGTATTCCTGCCTATGCTCGCCTGCAACGGCACGACATCGAGGGCATGATGACGCCTAAGATCCGCAAGGCTCAATGGAGATCCGGCATTTTCCAGATCCCTCGCCAGGCTTTGTGCAATATCGCCACGGTAAAAATCCTCAAGACCGGTTTCCGCGAGCGTTCGCAAGGTTTGCCCGAGCGGTTTGTTCACAAACCTTGTCCCGGAAGTCGGGACAAGGTTTG
>JANQOC010000619.1 GCA_028279265.1 Hyphomicrobiales bacterium | reverse complement strand
CAGAATATGGCTTTGCCAATCCGGTCCAACTTTAATCGTCACCTCATTGTGGAAGGTTGCCGCCGGACGGTTATCGGGATCATCATGGAGGAACGGTCCGACGCCGCTAAACTGGTTCTTCATGTTTGAAAGACCCGCGTCGGGCTCTCCGGGATACACATAGTCACAGCCGCGTATGGACAGGGCAAAACGATAGCCCTTGGGAACAACGATACCGGAGGCATGAATCTCGATATCCAGCTCATAAAAATCGCCCGGTGTCAGGGGCTGATGTTCATCATGGAGGTGGAGGGGTTCCCACTCCGTCGAATTTTTGGTGTCGAGTTTGCGATGGGAGGCGCGCAACCACCCGGAAGCCACCGGGGTGTGGGGATCGAGAGCGCCGTGGAACACAACTTCCTTCATATCCGGTGTGAAAACACGCAGGATCACAAACAAGTCCGCGTCTTCCGTCGACGAGGCGGTCCACAATTTGACCGCCATGGGGCCTGTAAATTCTGTCTGTTCGGTGACCGGTCCCGAAACGAAAGTCAGGCCATCGCCGAGCCCCGAAAAGCTCATTTCCGCCTCCGTTTTGGGCACATCCCGAGATAGAGTCTGGCTTTCCGGATGCAGGTAGAACCGGGTCCATTGCGTGCGCGGAATGGGCCAGTCATCCTCTTCTCGGGTTATGAATTTCTCATCAGGATGACGCACGTTGAGAAAGACCCTGGACTGATCTTTCCATCCCCTATCATCACCTTTCAGGAAACAATCGAAAAAGCGTCGTTGAAGGTCGTTGCCATAGTCCGTGTAATAGAGTGACCAGTGCTCCAGTCCATGGACTTCGAGCCAGCGCTGATCCGTACCGGAATGCCGATAGCCGTTAAAATTGCCGCGGGGGTGAAGGGGTGCTCCACCCCAGTTCGCGCAGCTCAAAACCGGGACATTGATACGGGAAAGGTCCGGAGTCATGGCGGCAAAGAACGCATCATCCAACGAATGTGAAATGAAGTCACCGTGGAGGTCCATGCGGTTTTCTTTCAGTTCCTCGTCAGAAAGGGTGTCGGGACCAGCAGCCCACTCCCCGTGAACCCGGGAGCGAAATCCCCGCTCACCGTACCCATGCTGGATGGGCATGATCTGCTTATCGTACCAGTGGCGCAAAAATGTCGAATATATACCTCCATGGTAAGAGAGTTCGCGATAGAAATCGACGAACCCTTCCCACGGGCAGATCGCAGCGAGATGATCAGGTCTCAAAGCGGCGACCTGCCACTGGTTGGCGGCGTAGTAGGATATACCGCTCAATCCCACTTTTCCGGTCGACCAGGACTGGACACCGGCCCATTCTATGCAATTTGCAAAATCCTTCGTCTCACGGGGACCCCAGAGTTCAAGATAGCCCGGGGACCGACCCGCGCCGCGGGAATCAACCCGGACAACCACATAATCATGGGGAACCCATTTTTCCGGGTCCACAACTTCCCAGCACTGGTGAACATTGGAGGATCCTGCCGGAACGTCGGGATGATTTTCACACATCAGATCCCAACAGGTTTTGTAGATTTCCTCGAAGTGGAGGTCTTTTCCGTAGGGGCCGTGGGAAAGGATAACCGGATAAGGCTTATCGTCGTCGGGGCGGTAGACATTTGCCCGGAGCACATTGCCGTCATCCATCTCAATAGGGACATCCCATTCAACACGCATGCCTTCACGAACTTCGGTTCGATAAAGAGGATCGTTTTCGTAAGACTGTGCATTCATGGGTCTTGCCTTTCCTTCAAGAATTATCGATTGAACTTTATCCCGTCTTGGCGCGTGCCTTGTCGACAAGGCGGCAGATTGTCTGGGGATCCACAGGGTGGCTGTCGATCCGAATGCCAAAAGAAGAGAGTGCGTTTTCAATCGCGGCGATGATGGCATTGGCCGCTGGAATGGTCCCGCCTTCACCGGCGCCCTTGATACCCAGTGAATTTAGCGGTGATGGGGTTTCCTGGTGCACGATGTTTATGGGTGGCATTTCCGTCGCAATGGGTAGCAGGTATTCACCATAATTTGTCGAAAGCGGTTGCCCTTCCTGGTCATAGACCATGCGCTCAAACAGGGCGTTGCCGATTCCGTGGACAACACCGCCAATAATCTGGCCGTCGACGAGTAGAGGGTTGATCATTGTTCCGCAATCGTGAGCGACGGAATATTTCAGCACCTTCACATCGCCGGTCTCGATGTCCACTTCCACCTCGGCGATATTTGAGCCCGAAGCGTGGGGATGGCCTTTCGAACCTTCGTATGACGTCGCTTTCAGACCAGGTGTAAATCCTTCGGGCATCAGCTGGTTGGTCATGGGTGCGAGCTTGAACGCAAGCTCACCCAGGGAAATGCCGACATTGGCACTTGGGTCATTGGACGGCCGGACGACACCGTCCTCAATGTCCAGAGTATCGGCATCGAGTTCCAGGAGTTGAGCTGCAAGGGAAATGGCCTTGTCGCGGACCT
>JANQOC010000225.1 GCA_028279265.1 Hyphomicrobiales bacterium | reverse complement strand
TGGAGAAAGAAGGACTGGAATTTTTTACGCACGGTGACCTGGGACAAACCATCGCGGCGCAGTCGGACAATGGCAAAGGGCATTTAACGCTCGCCGACTTACAGGACTACCAGGTGATCGAGCGAACGCCTCTGATCTGCAGCTATAAGGGGCATGAAATTGCTTTTAACCCGGCACCGGCGGCAAGTGGTCCCCTCGTGGCTTTTGGACTCAACCTGTTCCAGAAACTACAGCCGGAAATTGCGAAACCCACACCTTTAGAAATGGCCCTGTTACTTTCCGAAACCAACGCGTTTCGGAAACAGCAAAAGCAGTATGTCCCGGATCAATTTGAACGGGAACTCAGCCAACACTTGGACCGGATCAAATCTCATTGGAGTTTTTCCCGGGGCACGACCCATATCAGTGTCATCGATGGCGATGGAAATGCAGCTGCCGCGACCGTATCCAACGGCGAAGGCAACGGAAACATGATCGGTAATTTTGGGATCATGCTTAATAATATGCTCGGCGAGGAAGACATTAATCCCGATGGCTTCCACAACTGGCCGGTGAATTCGCGGCTTTCCACGATGATGTCTCCCACCCTGATCACAAATGCTCAAACAAACCGGCTGATCGCGCTTGGGTCCGGGGGGTCTAATCGTATTCGCACCGCCATCCTTCAGGTGATATTCAATTTGATTGATGGTCAAATGGATATTGAAAATGCCGTTTCGGCTCCGCGCCTGCATCTGGAAAGGGACGGCAAACTCAGTCTCGAACCCACATTTGATGATGCCGACAGAGATCTATTGACTAAGGAATTCTCAAATACTGAAGTCTGGCCGGAACCGAATATGTTCTTTGGCGGAGTGCACACGGTTAGTCAGGAACCGGATGGACGGCTGGAAGGTGCAGGCGATCCCCGGCGTGCCGGCATACATGTGCAAGTATAACGCGCGTCTGTAGCAGATTTCGACGCAATCCAAAAAACCTACGATAGAATTGCAGACACGCTCAATTCGCCAGGTACTAGTGAGCTTCGTCCCAATTGTCGGCCGAGCGCGCGTCTACTTTCAGGGGTATAGAAAATTCAACGGCTGGATGTGGTGCGTTCTCCATGACACCCGAAACGACCTTGATGGTTTTATCAATTTGCTTGTCGGGAACTTCAAAAATGAGCTCGTCATGAACCTGAAGCAACATAGTCGCCTTGAGTTTCTTTTTCCGGAGTTCATCCGGGATGCGTACCATAGCCCGGCGAATAATATCTGCCGCTGATCCCTGGATCGGAGCATTGATGGCAGCGCGTTCGAAAAAGCTTCTGCGTTGGGGATTTTTGGTATTGATTTCCGGATAGTGGATTTTGCGTCCAAATATCGTGGAGACAAATCCCTGGGCATGAGCTTCACTTTTAGTCGCTTCCATGTAGTCGCGTATGCCCGGAAATCTCTCGAAATAAGTCTTGATGTAGTCACCGGCCTCGGTTCTTGAAATTCCCAGCTGATTGGCAAGCCCAAAGGCCGAAATGCCATATATTATGCCAAAATTGATGGCTTTGGCCCGTCGACGAACGCTTGGATCCATATCTTTCAGCGGCACCGAAAACATTTCGGAAGCGGTCATGGCATGAATATCCAAGCCGTCTTCGAAGGCCTGTTTCAGGCTTTCAATATTCGCGATATGCGCCAGGACCCGCAATTCAATCTGACTGTAATCAGCCGAAATCAGTTTCTTGCCCTTTTCCGACACGAAAGCCGTTCGAATTTGCCGGCCTTCTGCGGTCCTGACAGGAATATTCTGAAGATTGGGATCTGTCGAAGCAAGGCGGCCGGTAGTGGTGGCGGCCATGGCATAGGAGGTGTGAATACGTCCTGTACTTGGGTGAATGAATGTTGGCAGGGCATCGGTATAGGTGCTCTTCAATTTGGCCAGGCCCCGCCAGTCGAGAACACGTTGCGGAAGGTCGTGTCCCTTTGCCGCGAGATCTTCCAGGACGTCGGCACCGGTGCCCCAGGCTCCGGTTTTGGTTTTCTTTCCACCCTCAATGCTGAGTTTGTCAAACAGGATCTCACCCAGTTGCTTAGGACTCGCAACATTAAACTTTTCACCAGCGAGCTCGTGAATTTCCGCTTCAAGCCCGGCCATGGTCTGGGCAAAACTGCCGGACAGGCGGGACAGAATACTTCGGTCAACCGTAATGCCGGCATTTTCCATATCGACGAGGATCGCAACCAGAGGTCTTTCCAGGGTCTCATAGACCGTCGTCATTTTTTCGGCCGCCAGTCGCGGCTTCAAGATGGTCCACAGTCTGAGCGTGACGTCGGCATCTTCCGCGGCATATTTGGCGGCTTCGTCGATGGGGATCTGATCAAAGGTCAGCTGGGATTTCCCGGAACCGGCGATATCCTTGAACTTGATGCATGTGTGATCAAGATGGCGACTGGCCAGATCGTCCATGCCGTGACCGCCTTTTCCGGCATCAAGAGCGTAGGACATCAGCATGGTATCGTCGATGGGCTGAACGTCGACTTTGTACTGTTTCAGAAGCAGGCCATCATATTTCAGATTTTGTCCGATTTTTAGAATGGACGGATCCTCCAGCAGCGGCTTGATTTGCTTCAGCGCTTTCTCTGGCGGAATTTGGTCGACCTGTTTGACGCCTTCAAGGTCAAGGCCGTCAGCGGCGCGATGGGTCAGCGGCACATAACAGGCACGTCCCGGTTCCGTTGCCATCGAAAACCCAACAAGCTCGGCCTGCATGGCGTCCAGCGAGGTCGTCTCCGTATCGAAAGCAAAGAACCCTCTCTCGAGCGCTTCATCAATCCACACCTGCAGCTGCTCGCTGGTCGATACAATTTCGTATTTTTCCGTGTCGATTGGAGTACTTAGAATCTGGGAGTGTCGCAGGGCAGCCAGATCCGCAGGGGTCGCCTTACCATTTCCCGATTCTTTACCTGATTTCTTTTTGTCGGATTTCTTGACCGAAGAACCAACCGATTTCTCCAGCGGCTCGGGTGCTTCCACGCCCAGCGCTTCGGCTATTCGGCGCGTCATAGTATTAAATTCCATCTCGCGCATGAACGTAAGAAGTGTATTGGCTTCCGGAGCTTCGACACCCAGCTTGTCGATGGAATATTCAACAGGGACATTCTGATCCAAGGTGACGAGTTCCCGGCTGATTCGTGCGAGGTCGGCGAACTCGACAAGATTTTCCCGACGTTTTTTTTGTTTTATTTCTTCAGCCCGGTCGAGGAGCGTGTCGAGATCCCCATATTCTTCAATGAGCAAGGCAGCTGTTTTGACACCTATACCTGGAACGCCGGGAATATTGTCTGTGCTGTCGCCGGCGAGAGACTGAACGTCGATAACCTTGTCCGGTTTGACACCAAACTTTTCCAATACTTCGGCTTCGCCAATTCGCCGGCTCTTCATCGTGTCATGCATCAAAACGCCGGGCCGCACCAGCTGCATAAGGTCTTTGTCCGAGGATATGATCGTGACGTCACCGCCGGCATTCACCGCTTCTCGGGCATAGGTGGCGATCAGATCGTCAGCTTCAAAACCTTCCTGTTCGATACAAGCGACATTAAACGCCTTAACAGCTTGACGAATAAGAGAAAACTGGGGAATGAGATCTTCCGGCGCCGGCGGACGGTGGGCCTTGTATTCAGGATAAATTTCGTTTCTGAAATTCTCCCTTGCGGCGTCGAAAATAACCGCGACATGGGTCGGTTTCTCCGCTTCCTTGGAGTCCTGAAGCAACTTCCAGAGCATCTGGCAGAACCCATGCACCGCGCCCACAGGTGTTCCATCCGAGGGGCGTGTCAAAGGCGGAAGCGCGTGATAGGCGCGAAAAATGTAACCGGACCCATCGATCAAAAATACATGGCTTTTTTTGTCCACGGCCAAAGAAGAACCGGGAATGAAGTTTTCGACGGCTTTATTCGATTTCGATGCTTTTTTTTTGCTCATTTGATTCACTGTAAGCAGCTCGGTTTCGATTACAAGAGACAGAAGCATCTATCCCGTAAGAAATGTTCCAGCGAGATAAATTACATCGCGAAAACGCATTGTTCGATTGTCGTCGACAAGAGAATCGAGATCCATGGAACAATTACGATTCCAGATTTTGTGAAATATAGTTTAATATGCAAGGCAGTTGCTTTGTCCAGTCTTTAAAGCCAAGAGGATCATCTTGCTTTTATTTGACGGAGGTCTAATTGGATAGCCAGTTTGACATATGGCTAAACCGGCTAAATCTCGATCAATATGCGGAAATATTTCGTGAGAATGACATTGATTTTGATTCAGTCCGTTTGTTAACAGACTCCGATCTGAAAGAAATGGGAATGTCGCTCGGACACCGCCGTCGACTGCTGGCGGCTGTCGGCGATCTGCAAACATCGACGGCTGCGTCTTCCACCGGCTCAGATGGTTCGGATTTGACAGGCGTTTCGCTGGGGGAACGCCGGCAACTCACTGTCATGTTCTGCGATATTGTCGGTTCCACCCGTCTGGCCCAGGAAATCGATCCCGAAGATTTGCGTGAAATTATACTCCAGTTTCAGAACTTCGTTGTTGCCGCGGTAAATAAATATGGCGGCTTCGTCGCCAAATTCCTCGGCGACGGGGCATTGTGTTATTTCGGCTGGCCCCAGGCATTTGAAGACCAGGCGGAACGCGCCGTACGCGCCGCCATGGATGCCCTTGGCGATATTCAATCGATCCGCACGCAGCAGAAGAAAAAATTGCAGGTGCGGATTGGCATTGAAACAGGCGAGGTTGTTTTCGGTGATCTCATCGGTAATTCTTCGACCGAGGAACGGGCCATAGTCGGGGAAACTCCAAATCTGGCGTCGCGACTGCAAAGCTCCGCAAAGGCCGGACAGATCATCATCGGCCCGGTGACCCGGGATATGCTGGGAACAACCTTTGAACTCAAGGATCTCGGCCCTCAAAAGCTCAAAGGTTTTGCCGAACGGGTGAACACCTGGC
>JANQOC010000530.1 GCA_028279265.1 Hyphomicrobiales bacterium | reverse complement strand
CCAAGGGGGGCGTTGTAGTGCTCGTGGTTCTTGGCCTGTTCCAGAACCTCGATGAGACCAATGGGACCGTATTTATTTCCCAACAGACTCTCATCGCCTTCGCTAACAGCGTTTTTCAGGCGCATTTCAATTGGATCAATACCTAACTGATCCGCCAGTTCATTGATCGTGTTTTCAGCGGCAAACGCGGCCATGGGCGCTCCCGGAGCCCGATAAGCGGCGACTTTGGGGCGATTGACGCAAACATCATGCACCTTGGCCCTGACATTTTTGATGGTGTAAGAAGAGAAAAACGTATCCACCGCTCGACCGACAGGGGCGCCTTTGAAAGCACCGGCCTGGTACCAGGTTTCCACATCTGCGGCCGTTATCGTACCGTCTTTTTTGGCGCCCATTTTGATCCATGTCCGACTTCCGACAGTTGGACCGCTGGCGCGGAAGAGCTCCGTGCGGGTCATGACCACGCGCACCGGGCGTCCGGTCATTTGGGAAAGTCGAATGGCGACGGGTTCGCCATAAATGGTGTTCTTTCCCCCAAATCCGCCTCCAATTTCCGACGGCGTCACACGGATTTTTGCCAACTCCATTTTCAGGAGTTTTGCACAGAGATCACGGATGACGAAATGTCCCTGGGTCGACGTCCAGAGGTCAACATAACCATCTTCCGATGTCGATGCGATACAGGCCAGGGGTTCGATAAATCCCTGGTGGACAGGTTCGGAGGCAAACTCCCGTTCAATGATATGGTCGGCTTCGGCAAAGCCGTTTTGAAGATCTCCGCGTTCACCTGCAATGGTTCTGAACAGGTTTGACGGATTTTTGGAGTTTCCATCCGGATGATAGGTAAACTGATCATCGTGCAGCAACGGAGCGTCAGAACGGGCGGCCTCACGCGGATCCAGTATATGTGGCAGCACTTCGTATTCAACGTCGATCAGTTTTACGGCTTGCCGCGCGATACGTTCACTGGTTGCGGCTACGGCAGCAACCGCATGGCCGTCATATAAAACCTTTTCCCGGGCCATGACATTACGGGATATGTCATGCATATCATTGATGATGGGGGGATAAGGCGGATCCGACAGGGGGTGGTCGGGGAGGTCGGCACTGGTAATAACGGCCTTTACACCCTTGAGAGCCTTTGCCTTGCTCGTATCAACCGAAATAATTTTTGCATGAGCGTACGGACTGCGGACAAATTTTGTGTACAGCATCCCGGGCAAAAACATATCATCGCCATAACGGGCACGACCCGTGACTTTATCGACACCGTCGGGACGTCGTGTGCGTTTACCGACCCATTGATAGTTTGTTTTCAAATCATATCGGTTCATAATCAGCTTGACCTCATTTCTTCAGCCGCGTCCATGACTGCGCGCACAATTTTATCATAGCCCGTACATCGACACAGATTGCCAGCAAGCGCAAAACGGACTTCTCGCTCGGTTGGATCCGGATTTTTCTCGAGGAATGCCTTTGCCATATTAAGAAAACCGGGAGTGCAGACTCCGCACTGTAATGCAGCATGATCGAGGAATTTCTGTTGCAGGGGATGCAACTTCTGCTCTTTTGCCATCCCTTCGATGGTTTCTATTTCCGCACCTTCTAGCTCGGCACCCAAGACCAGGCAGGCATTGACTGGACGCCCGTTCAATATGACGGTGCAAGCGCCACAATCGCCGCTTCCACAACCGTTTTTAGTCCCGGTCAGGTGCAGTTCATTTCGGAGCACATCGAGCAATGTTTGCCCCGAATGGCAGGCAAATTCGATGTCATCACCGTTGATTGTTGTATTGATGTAGTGTCTTGACATTATTTGTTCTCCGCTCGCGCCCAGGCGATTTTTGTGACCCGGCCAGCAAGGACGGCCGCGACATTTTTCCTGAATTCTTCCGTTCCCCGCTTGTCGGAGATTGGTGAGCAAGCCTCTTTAGCAGCTTCAGACATGGCGTTCAGGGTCGATTCATTCAACTTGTTACCAATTAAAATTTTCGGAGCTGCCTCCACCAGAATGGCTGTTGGAGCCACCGCTCCGAGAGCCAGGCGAACTTCCTCACAAACGCCATCGGCGTTCAGGGTGAGGGATA
>JANQOC010000527.1 GCA_028279265.1 Hyphomicrobiales bacterium | reverse complement strand
TGAAATGCGCATGCCGTAGAGAATGGCGGCAAATATGTCGCGTCCCTGATCGTCGGTTCCGAGAACAAAAGATTCTCCTGTAAACTGATTGGGTGTCATTGGTTTCGAAAAACCGTTCATGAGATTGAGCGTCGCCGGATTGAAGGGGTCATGGGGTGTGAGCAGTGGTGCAAATACGGCCGCGAAAATGAGGACGACAACCACAAAGAATGAGACCATCGCCACGGGAGATTTTTTAAAGGACCAGAAAAAGTCGGACTGGAAAAAATTTGCAAGCATCGATCTATCCCGTGTGCCTCGCCCGGCGGTCCCTGAGACGCGGATCAATGATGAAATAAAGGATGTCGACAATAAAATTAATAAGAACGAACAGAATAGAAATCAGCATCAGATAGCTGGCCATGACCGGGATGTCCACAAACTGAATGGAGTCGATAAACAACAGACCGACACCGGGCCACTGGAACACGGTTTCCGTAATTATGGCAAAGGCGATGATGGATCCCAGCTGCAGTCCAATAATCGTAATCACCGGCAACAGCGTGTTCTTGATGGCGTGGCGAAAGTTGATGGTGCGCTCGGTGAGGCCGCGGGCGCGGGCAAAGCGAATGAAATCACTTTGCAGCGTTTCCACCATTTCCGAGCGTACCAGGCGCATGATCAGGGTCATCTGGTAGAGACCGAGTGTAATGGCAGGCAATATGAGTGCCTGGATACCTGAAGCCGTGAGCAGGCCGGTACTCCACCAGCCGATCTGCACAACCTCGCCGCGGCCGAAACTCGGCAGCACACCCAGTTCCACGGCGAAGATATAAATAAGGAGTATGCCAATGAGAAAGGTCGGCAGCGAGACGCCGACTAGTGAGACGGTCAGTATAATATTGGTGAGCCAGCCCTTGGGTCTGATGGCCGTATAAACGCCGAAAAGAATGCCGAAAATGATCGCAAGAAGTGCTGAAATAATGGCGAGTTCCAGTGTTGCCGGCAGGCGCTCAATCAGGATATCGACAACGGGACGTCCCTGCCGAAAACTGATACCCCAGTCACCCTGGACGGCCTTGGAGAGAAAACTGATATACTGAACGGGGAAGGGGTCATTTAAACCCAGCGTATCCCGCAAGCGTTCAATATCCGCATCCGTTCGCTCTTGGCCCAGAAGATTGTCGATAGGATCGCCGATGAAGCGGAACATGGAAAAGGCAACGAGTCCGACAGTCAACAGGACAACAACGGATTGTCCAATGCGCTTGACGATAAAACTCAGCACGGTTAGCGGATCCTGTCAGGGGCAAACAAAAAAGGCACTGTCCTTTAAGACAGTGCCTTGTTCAAATCAGTTTATCTTGATCCACTTGAACCGGGGCTGGTCTTCAGGATCCACGAGAGACTCAATATTTTTTGCCATACCCCAATTCAGGACCTGATGGTGAATCGGAAGATAGAGTATATCTTTCTGCACCTGTTGCCAGATCCCGGCAATTGTTTCATTGCGTTTCTTCAAATCGGTTTCAGACGCCAGTGTTTTAATTTTTGCGTCAAGATCGGCATTGGAATAGCGGGTGCCGTTCCAGGAACCGCGCTTCGGCGATTTACTGTGAACCAGGAAGTTGAAAACATATTCGGAATCGTACGGAGGAACGCCCCATCCAAGCATATAGAAATCCGTTTTCAGATTGTTGATGAGTGGAAAGTGCTGTGCCTTTGGCTTGGCATCCAGGTTCACCTTGATACCGATCTGCGCCATCATGCCGACCGCCGCCTGGCAAATGGCCTCGTCGTTGATGTAGCGGTCATTGGGGCAATCGAGCTGTACGGAAAATCCTTTTTCATAACCCGCATCGGCCATCAGCTTTTTCGCTTTGGCGAGATCTGTTGGAGGAAGTTGATCGAGTGCTTCCGTCCAGCCATTGACAAATGGCGGTATGATAACGCCGGCTTCAAATGACTGGTCGCGCATGACCACCTTTTTGATCGCTTGTCGATTGATCGCGATCATCATGGCTTCCCGCACACGCCGGTCCGCAAAGGGATTTTTGCCCTCCACATTGTCACTTGTCAGATCTTTATCGCCCTGGTTGAGGCCGAAAAAGATTGTTCTGTTTTGCGGCGCCTTGATGACTTTGAGCTTGGCATCTGATGCCACCCGGGCCAGATCCTGAACGGGGACATCCTGGATAAAGTTGACCTCGCCCGAGAGTAAGGCAGCGACCCGTGTTGCGGCGTTCTTAATGGGCGTATAGTTGATTTGGGTTATCTGAAGCGGGAACTGCCCCTTGCCCCAATAGCCGTCAAAGGCCTCAAGCACGGTTTTGGAGTCCGGAACCCGGCTTTTCAGAACGTAAGGGCCTGTGCCATTGGCGTTGCGTGCCGCAAAGGTTTCTTCGCCACCTTCAAAGTCCTGAACCTTGACGGCGTTGTTTTTCTCCGCCCAGCCTTTGTCCATGATGAACAGGTTGGTGAGGTTTGCCGGCATAATGGGGTTTGGTCCGTCGGTTTCAATTTCAAACCCGTATTTGCCATTTGCCCGCACAGTTTTGACCGAAG
The DNA here is from genome assembly GCA_028279265.1 of Hyphomicrobiales bacterium. GTDB lineage: Bacteria > Pseudomonadota > Alphaproteobacteria > Rhizobiales > CAYWUX01 > JANQOC01. The sequence continues at coordinate 2,707 of JANQOC010000527.1, read as the reverse complement.
ACAGGAGTTCCTTCATATCGGAGTCTTTGGTCATTGCCCGGTTGAAGGAAAAGACCACGTCTTCACTGTCAAACTCCGCACCGTCATGGAATTTGACACCTTCACGCAATTTGAATGTCCAGACATTGGGGTTGGTCTTGCTCGGTTCCCATTGCGTTGCCAGGGCCGGGACGATTTTCCCGGTCATGTCGCGCATGACGAGGGGTTCATAAACCTGGTGTGCCAGGGTGTGGGTCGGTCCCTCATTCTGAGCGTGGGGATCCATGGTCAGACTGTCTCCGGCCCGGGCCCAGTTCAGGGTTTTGGCGGAAACAACGGAAGCACTTGCCATGACAATCAGCGTAACCAAACTGCAGGTGCTTATAAGTTTTTGCGGAAACTTCATGTTCTCTCCCTTAATTGGCTTTATGGCTGGCAATAGAAATCTTGGCGTCGTCAGCGACAACGGGCGAGTTTCTGTTTAATTATTAGGGTGCCAGCATTTTTGATTGTAATAAAAAAAATAAGTCGGTGTTCAATATCAAACAGTCGAACTGTACGTTTATTTTTGGGAGTTGTCGATTGGTTCGCGATGTTTTTTTCGCTACACCCCGGCCGAACAATTCAATCCGAGTGCGGAATATATGGGAGCAAGAATTTGGTTGGGACCAATGAAGTCGGTGCGTAAAACAAATCTGACTTTCCCAAGACAATCAATAGGAGCGGGGCATATCCAATACGTGCTCGGCGAGATAGCTGAGAATCAAGTTGGTTGATATGGGTGCGACCTGGTAAAGCCTTGCCTCGCGAAATTTGCGTTCCACATCAAATTCTTCGGCAAATCCAAATCCTCCATGGGTCTGCAGACACGCTTCGGCGGCGGCCCACTGGGCATCGGCGGCGAGCAGCTTGGCCAGATTCGCCTCTTCACCGGGATTGTTGCCGGCCTCATAAAGTCGGAGCGCTTCGCGCAGCATGAGTTCTGCCGCCCGCATCTGTGCATAAGCCTGGGCGATGGGGAACTGCACACCTTGATTTTGGCCGATGGGCCGGTCGAACACTTTGCGTTCACCGGCATATGATGAAGCCTTTTCAATAAACCACTTGGCATCGCCGATACATTCGGCGCTGATCAGGATACGTTCCGCATTCATGCCCGACAGTATATAGCGGAAACCCTTGCCTTCTTCGCCGACCAGATTGGCGGCCGGAACCGGCATTTCATCGAAGAAAATTTCCGTGGTGGCATGGTTCATCATTGTCCGGATGGGGCGGATGGTCAGGGACTTGTCCCGGACATCGCGCATGTCGACGAGAAAAACCGACAAACCTTCGGTTTTCTTTTTCACCTGGTCCCGTGGCGTTGTGCGGGCCAGGAGGAGGAGCAAATCCGAGTGTTCGGCGCGACTGGTCCAGATTTTCTGTCCCGTGACATAATATGTATCACCCTCGCGGCGGGCCGTGCAGCGCAGCGCCGTCGTGTCCGTACCGGAGGTGGGCTCCGTCACGCCGAAGGCTTGCAGGCGCAGGGACCCATCGGCGATCTGCGGCAGATAGCGGCGCTTCTGGTCTTCGGACCCATGGCGCAGAACGGTTCCCATCGTATACATTTGCGCGTGGCAGGCCGCGGCATTGCACCCGGCCCGGTGAACCTCCTCCAGGATCGCGGCGCCCGCGGACATGGGCAGGGAGAGGCCCCCATAGTCTTCAGGGATCAGTGCCGAGAGATATCCTGCCTCGGTCAGGGCTGCAACAAACGCGGTCGGATAGGCCTGCTCACGGTCGCATTGCTGCCAGTAACTGCCTGGGAAATCCTTGCAGAGTTTTGCAACCCCGTCCCTGATCTCCGGATGGTTCAGTTCATATTTCATTTTGTTCTCTTTTGGTGTCCGTTCAGACAGAAATCAAAGCGACGGTTATCTCGCTCAATCGCTAAATTCTCGGCCTGAGCAGTTTTACAGTTTCTAGGATTTTAATCCAGGAACAACAAAATTTTCAAAAGGGATTTAGGAACAATTGATGAAACTGGATGGAGCAGGATTTGATACATTTCAAGCCTGACAATCGGCCAAATGACACTGCAACAATTTAAAGCTGAGTTGTTGGTCGGAGCGAGTGGATTTGAACCACCGACCCCCGGTCCCCCAGACCGGTGCGCTAACCGGGCTGCGCCACGCTCCGACAAGAATATGGGGTTCGAGAAAAGCTTCTCTCCGTCCTTTTAAAACGAGATGGGAAGTGGCGTCAACAAATTCAGGGTGGGATTGGTAAAACTCTCTGAAATCCGGAAATAATTGTAGGGGTATTCGGGGCCATAAGCCCCGCGTTTCGCCTCCCATGCCGTTTTCACCAGTTTCAGGTGTAGGATTGCCTGGCGAATTAATCTGACTGTTAGAGCGCCGGGCGACGGATAGGGCTCGATCATGGGGCCGAGAAAGCCATTTAATAGCTTTCCCAGAAAGGTATTCCTAAACGTCGGTACCGGGAATAATTTTTCGGCAATGGAAGGTAACAACGGGATTCTCGATACCATCGGCCTGCATTTTCGATTTCAGCTGATCGACCACGATCGTAGCCTGGGTCTGGCAGGAGGCTTCCGAACTGAACCCCGGGGCAACCAGTGTACCGGCACTGCCGCCGAGCAATTGGATTACCATGATGAATGTGATGACGGGCATGACTGTGGTCCTTACCAGTTAATTTGTTTGCCTGAAAAACATTGACCCCA
>JANQOC010000546.1 GCA_028279265.1 Hyphomicrobiales bacterium | reverse complement strand
TCCGTTAAATGGATGAGTGTGCCCGCCTCCCCGGCTTCGAGACGTATGCGGTAGTAATTCAACAGTGGATCGTCGGAGTAATCCGAGCTTAAAGTTTTGAGTTGCTCCAGGGCGGATGGTTTTTCCGTCTCAATAAGTTCATACAGGCGTTCATAGTCCTGACGTGATAATTTTTGACTGGATTCCCCAGCGCCGACTTCAAAAACTTTCAGGGCTTCGGATTTTCCCTTGAGAACAAGGCGCCCAACCGGTCGGCCGGTCGAGCCGCTTTTTACAATCGCCGGTTCGCTCACGAGAACACGGGTCCCGAACTGCTTGTTGACACTTTCCAGCCTCGCGGCCGTGTTCATCGCATCCCCAAGGGCGGTGTAATCGAAAAAACTGTTACTGCCGAAATTGCCGACAACCGCCGTGCCCGAATGAACGCCGATGCGTGTCTGGCCAAAATCAATTCCCTTGGCCCGCTGCGTCGCCGCGAAACCGTCGGCAAATTTATCCATTTCGCGGGCACAGTTGACGGCATTGACCGCATGATCCGACTGATCGACCGGGGCTGAAAAGATCACGACAACGGCATCGCCGATCACCTTGTCGATTGTTCCCCCGTTCGCTTTGGCTATGCTGATCATCTGGTCGAGATAAGCGTTGAGCAACGGCGCCACCTCGGTTGGCTCCATGTTTTCAACCATGCGGGTGAAGTCAGCCAGATCGGTAAACAAAAATGACAACTCCCGGCGTTCACCGCCGTGCTTGAGCTTCTCCGGATCGGCGAGAAGGCTTTCCACCAACTCAGGGGACACATAAGAACTGAAAGCGCGCTTTAAAAACCGCCTATCTTTGTCGACCACAGCAAAACGATAACCCAGAACAACAACAAAGGTCAGGGAAGCCGTAATGAGGGGATCTATGACCGGGATGACATAATGGCTATCAATCTGCCACAGCGCCAGTGCGATCCAGATACAGGATGCCATGAGGAAGGTCACCGCCGCCGCACCCGGTCTGAATAGCTGGGTGGCGAACAGAACGACCAGAACGAGGGGTATGGCAAATAAAAACCGCTTTTCATTGCCCGGCCGTTCAAGCCCGCTGTTTCGTAAAAAATTGTTCACGGCCGTGGCATGGATGTAAACGCCGGGAGTCGTTGCTCGTTCCACATTCATCTCGTGAACTTTGATGGTGTCCGAACATCGAGGTTCTGAAAAAGGCGGTCCGCCATCAGTGATCCAGCGGTTGGAACTTAGTTTCCGGTCCTCTATATCCAGAACAAGCCCCAGAAGAACCACACGGTCGTGAAAATGTTCCTTGAAAAAATCCGTATTTTCCGCTTCCGCGCATAGCAGCAAATCGGCGAGCGAAAATGTCGGAATTTGCGCATTTTGGCCGAGATAATTCAGTTGTAACCTGTCATCGCGGCTGCCTGAAAGATCCTCACCGTCCAATCGGACCCGCCCGTCGGGCAGGCGTTGCGGTTTGTTATTTTTGTATCGTGCCGCAAGTTCCAGCGACAGCGACGGGACATGGGTCAGGCTTCCATCTCTTTTTTGCACTGGCAGGAATGTGGGGACACTGCGGATGATTCCATCCTCGTCCACATTGACGTTTAGGGAACGCAGATTGCTGGCACCACCCGCCGCCCAGGAAAAGAGCCGATGGGGAACGATATGACTGCTGCCGAGTTGGGCCGCCCCCAGGATGAGCCGGCCATCCCGGCGTGCCTGTGCAAAGCTCTTCAGCAATTCCCTGTCGATATTCTTGTCCGCGACATAAGTTGCTGCTGACGTTGGCAGAATGATATCCCAACCTATGACCCGCGCCCCGGCAGCCAACACCGCATTCTGGACCTTGGCGATCTGCGGGGTCCACATAACTTTCGGCAATCCCGCAAATGGTTTGGTCGCATAGGTGACTTCGTCTATGGCAATGACCGCAACCGACGATTTCCCCGGCGCGCGCGAATGAGAGTCAAACTTGCTCCTGAGATAGTGAAGGATGTCGATGTCATATCCGTGGAAGCGATCGAATACCGGCAGACTTGAGATGGCAATTAAAAACCCGGCAACACACAGGCTTACAATGGTCGATGCACCGTTATTCAGCCACGCTTTCAATCTGCTAAGTCCCCCGGGACCAAAAACAAAAGACACGGTCGATCATAATTTTACCGGTTGCCGCCAGCGTCAAACACGACAATGCGAGAGAGCACCGGGACATTGTCTTCTGCAAGGGGGGAAATTTTGAGATGAAAAACGTGTTTGTCGATTGTGATTTTGTAGAGACCGGATGGAGACAGGGAAATACCGGATTTTGACGTGTCCAAAACCAGTCCGGCGGGCTTGGGACTAAATTTCTCCTCGGGTCCGTCCAACCGTTCGATTT
>JANQOC010000544.1 GCA_028279265.1 Hyphomicrobiales bacterium | reverse complement strand
CTTTTTCCCGGTGAGTGTCGCGGTGGTGGAGGGACTTCGCCAAATCGGCCCCTACTGGACACAGCAGGCCATTCTCATGCGGGCCCAGCGGCATAAGCTGTTCTGGAATATCCAGCTCCGGCAAAGCCTGCCGACCATTGCCGTCGGCGCGCGCATTGCCGCCGCGACAGCTCCCATTGGCGCTATTGTCGGCGAATGGGTGGGATCAAGCGCGGGGCTCGGTTTTCTCATGCTTCATGCGAACGCCCGCATGCAGGTGGCATCTGTCTTCGCCGCTCTCTTCTGTCTGGTTCTGTTCACGCTGATTGTCTACGCAGCTGTGAACCTCCTGTTTCAAAAACTGATTTACTGGAAAAATTAGAAAGGTACACTAATGTCCGGCTTCCCGCTGAAACTCTCTAGAAATATCATTGCCGCCGCAATTTTTTTCGCCCTGACGGTGTCGGCCCATTCCCAGCAAAAGCTGACACTCGCCCTCGACTGGTTTGTCAATCCAGACCACGCTCCCCTCATCATTGCCAAGGAACTTGGCTATTTCAAAAGTGCGGGTCTGGATGTTGAACTCATTGCTCCGGCAAACCCCAACGATCCACCCAAACTTGTTGCCGCCGGAAAAATGGATCTCGCTGTTTCCTACCAGCCACAACTTCATTTACAGGTTGCCGAAGGCTTGCCCCTGAAACGTATTGCAACATTGGTGGCCACCCCCCTCAATAGTCTCGTCGTCTTGAAAAGCGGCCCCATCAAGTCGATCAAGGATTTGAAGGGTAAGAAAATCGGATTCTCTGTCGGTGGTTTCGAAGATGCGATTCTCGGCATTATGCTCGAAAAGGAAGGGCTGAGCCTGAAGGACATTGAGCTCATCAATGTAAATTTTTCGCTGTCGCCGTCGATCATCAGTGGAAGTGTCGATGGGGTGATCGGTGCATTCCGGAATTTTGAACTGAACCAGATGGACATTGTCGGCAAACCGGGTCTGGCCTTTTATCCGGAAGAGCACGGGGTGCCGGCCTATGACGAGCTGATCGTGATCGCCAACTCCACGAAACTGGGAGATGACAGGCTGCCTAAGTTCCTCACGGCCCTGGAAGCCGCCACGATCTATCTCATGAACCATCCGCAGGAAAGCTGGAAGATATTCATCAAGGCTCACCCGAAGCTTGATGATGAACTGAACCGACGCGCCTGGAGAGATACGCTTCGTCGTTTTGCAAAACGCCCCCGCGCTTATGATGAGCATCGCTATGCGGAATTTGCCGACTTTCTCAAAGACCGCGGCTTGATCAAGGAGGCACGCGCGCCCGAAGAATACGGCGTTGTGATTGGGAATAATTAACAGACTTCGCCTCTGCGAAGTCAATTTCCGAGCGCCTGGGGTCCATCGGACAGGCGCGATGCACTGGCAGTGCGCCGGCGCGCGGGAACCCGCTTGCCCGGTGATTGGAATTTGGCCGCGATCATGATAGGAAACTCGCAGCGCGGCCTTTCCAAGTCACTCCCAGGGCAAAATGGAACTCCTTTGGATACCCATAAGCATGTTTGCCGGTCTCATTCAGGCCGTGCGCACGGCTGCGCAAAAGGATCTCAACGCCCACTTGTCGACGGTGGTGACAACCTATGTACGGTCCATATTCGGATTTCCGTTTATTCTCGCTTATCTGGCCTGCCTGGTCATTTTTCTGGATGAAGCTCTCCCCCGTGTTCATGTCTTCTTTTTTCTTAACGCTTTCGGCGCCGCGATTACGCAACTTCTGGCAACAGCATTCCTGATACATTTATTTACGCTCAGAAACTTTGCGGTCGGAACGAATCTGACTCGAACCGATGTTATGATGACGGCCATCATCGGCAGCCTGTTTTTTTCCGAAGATCTCTCAATTTCCGGATGGATCGCCATAACGCTCACGGTTATCGGG
>JANQOC010000494.1 GCA_028279265.1 Hyphomicrobiales bacterium | reverse complement strand
GCGTAGATCCCGGCGATTTTCCAACTATAGTTTCCCCAGCGGAGAAGATAGATAAATACAAACAGGGGAAGAACGATCTTCTGGCCGACCACAAGCATGAGTGAAATCATCACCAGAAGGTAACCGAAAAACTGAAGGGCCGGTCCAACGTAAGATCTCTCCAGTGTCTCCTGCCAGGCGGTTGGGAGGCCTGCTGTGGTACCAATGTTTGTTTTCGCTTCCCGATAGTCGAGAAAAAGCGCCGCGAAGGCCATCATGGCGCCGGGGACAGCCGCGAGCAGTGGAAATTGGCGAACCTCCAGCGGCCATTGAAGGGCTTGCACAGCCGCGGCAATAAAGACGACGACCAGGAGGGCTGAGAAGGGCAGGGACAAGAGCGGGTTGCGTTCGCTGCCTTCACCAGCTTCCGAGCGCTGGTTGGATTTACGGTCGCGCAAATAGCTGCGAACAGCAAACAGGATCGTCAAGGCAACCAGAACAAGGATGATGAGAACGATCGGCCGGCCCAGCCACCCATATCCGTCATTGGCTATATTGCTGATTTGGAAGCGCGTTTCCATGATGCCACCGAGGATCATCGCCAGGATCAAAGGCGGTCGCGGCCAGCCGCCGCGTTTCATGAAGAAACCAATCACCCCCATGACAAACAGGCTGATCCAGTCGCCGAGGGCAACGCCGGCAAGCCAGGCGCCCATGAAGACAAACACGATGACACCGGGCACGACCAGATGTCCCGGAATGAAAGCCACCCGCGCCACCTGACGGCTCCAGAGCATAAGCAGCCCGGCCGCCAGAATATTAGCAATGACCAGCGTCCAGACCATGCTGAACGTGATATGAAGCTCGGTCGTGAGCATGTCCGGACCAGGCTTGAGGCCGACAATCAGCAGGACACTGAGCAGGATCGCCGTTCCGAGGCTACCCGGAATACCAAAAGCCACAGTCGGCAGCAGCGAACCGCCGCGTGTGGCATTGTTGGCGGCCTCTGGTGCGATAACACCGCGGATATCACCACTGCCAAAACGCGATTTGTCTTTCGAGCTCTGAACGGCATGCCCATAGGCGATCCAATCGACAATCGCCGCTCCGAGACCCGGAAGCATGCCGATATAGGTGCCTATGGCGGCACAGCGGGTGGCCAGCCACCAGTGCCGGAATGCATCGCGGATCCCTTCGCGCATGCCGCCGCCTTCGCCCTGATCCGCGGGCACACGGGAGATCGAAACATTACGAATCGCCAGTTCCATAAGCTCAGGTATGGCAAAGAGACCCAGAACCACCGGGATCAGCGGCAACTGGTCGATCAGATAGTCGGAGCCGAAGAAATAACGTGGAATTGGATCGGAATCCGCATAGCCGACAGTCGATAAGAGAATTCCCAGGAGCGCGACCGTCAGCCCCTTGAGCATTGAACCGCCGCTCAGGGCACCAACCATGGTCAGCCCAAGGACGCCGAGCATAAAAAGTTCCGGTGAGGCGAAGGCCACGATAATCGGCAGAATAATGGGAAGCGAAATGGCCAGAATCAAAGCCCCGAACACGCCGCCAAAGGCCGAAACCGTAAATGCCGCACCAAAAGCACGGGCAGCCTGGCCCTTTTGCGCCAGGGGGTAGCCGTCAAGAATAGTCGCCTGGGACGCCGCCGTTCCCGGGATCCCCAGCATGACCGAAGCGATGGTGTCGCTTGTCGAGGTGACGGCAAACATCCCGAGCAGAAGCGAAAAAGCATTGACCGGTTCCATGTCAAAGGTGAACGGCAGCAGCAGGATCAATCCCAGCACGCCACCGAGGCCGGGCACGGCACCGATCCACATGCCAATCACAACCCCGAGAATCAGGAAACCCAGAGTCGGCCACTGGAAGACCAGGGTCAGCCCCGTGAACAGTGCCTCAATCATGGGAGTCTCCGGTCATGGCCCCATACCGTATGGCAGGTCGGAAAGAAAAGGGGAGGCCGGAGCGTTATTCAAAAATCGCTCCGGCACATTAATCATCGTTGTGGGTGTCCGAATTATTTTCGCTTTCGGGCTGTCAGCTTTTTCAGACCGGCTTTGGCTTCCGGAGAGATTTTCTCGTAGTCCTTGACGATGAATTCGGCATCTTTACCGATCAGGAAATTAGGTGGCGCCTTGAGCTGCTTTTTATAGGCCGCGATGAACTCCGCATCTTTGATGGTTTTTGCAAACGCCGTGCGAAGCTCTTCAACCTTGGCGGCATCAACCCCGGGCGGAGCATAAAGTCCAAACGGGTGAATTGAATAAGTCGAAAACCATTTATAGGCTTCCCACATGGGGCCGCTCGGTGCTTTCCCGCCATTTACTTCCTTGTAGAAGTCGAAGAAATTTTTAAGCTCAGGCGGATAAAAGTCCATGCGCTGCGGCTCGCCGGATGCCATCATCGGGGAGTGGTAGTACAAGGCCTTGGCCTCACCGGACTTCAGCAGCGTATCGAGATAGAAGGCAATATATCCCGGATGACCGGTAGTCAGGGATTGAATTTCTTTCGCCCGGATGGCCGCATTCATTTTCGGCTGAGCATTGTAACCGGGGACGTATCGATATTTCACCTGCAGCACATCCATGGGCAGGCGGGCAAAGATGCCAAGGCCATCCGTCGTGCTGCGGCCGCCGATGATCAGGTTCTTCAGTTTCAGCAGGTCGCCCCCGGCATTGATGCCGCCGCCGGCATCTGATCTGATCAGGGAAATATAGGTCGTGGAACCCGCGGCAATGACATTGAAATCCTTGGGGTCATAACGCACGCCGGGCAGTTCCAACAGTTTGGCCATGGGATTGGCCGTGCCCCACATGAGTGTAAGCCCGTCCTTCTTGGCTTTCTCGGCCATGAAATTCATTCCCTTGACGCCGCCGCCGCCGGGAACGTTCTTGATGATGATGTTTGAATCTGCACCGAGTTGTTTTTTTAGATGGGTCGTGACAAGCCGTCCTGTGCGTGTGAGGCCGCCACCGGCTCCGGCATTGACTATGACCGTGACGTCTTTGCCGTCATAAAATCCCGCCCAGGAAGGCGCGGTAAAACTCATGGCCGCAACGCATGCGGCACCCAGGATAACGGATTTAACTCTGTTCATTAGTGCATTTCCTCCCATGAATTTATTTAGCCTGTTGGATCTCCGATTGATCAAAGATCAGCGGACTAGTTAGGCTCTTATTTGTTACATATTCGAAAATGATAGCCGAGTACGACGACAATTGCTATTGCAACCTCCGCAAAAAAAAATGATCCGTGCAGGTTTTTCAATTTGAGGCAAATGATTTGGAGTGATTATCGCATTTGGTTAACCTTCCAATCCATGGCTCAACGGATCAGGCAATCTCCTTGACGGGATTCTCAATCTGCAGTTCCAGGCGTTGTCCGTTCGCTTTGTCAAAAACGTGACACTTTTCGGTCTGAAATGCGAAGCGAACCGCCTCTCCGCTCTTAAAACGAAATTCCGGTGCGACCTTGGAGACCAGGTTCTTGCTGCCGCCGAAATCGAAGAACACCAGACTAGCATCACCCAGGGGTTCGATAATTCGGACCTGGCCGCTATGCTCGCCCTCGGAGAGGCTGATATGCTCACTCCGGATACCCAGAATGACATCTGTGCCGATGAATTCATCGGAGGAAGATTGACCCAGCTCGTAAGTAATCTCGTCGCTCACAAAGGTCAGGCCCTGATCGGATTTCTGCAATTTCCCTTCCAGGAAGTTCATGGTTGGTACGCCGAAGAATCCGGCGACGAACAAAGTTGCGGGCTCGTTGTAGATATCCAGGGGTTCTCCAAGCTGTTCGATGCGCCCGCCATTCATCACCACAATGCGATCGGCCATTGTCATCGCTTCGGCCTGATCATGGGTGACATACACAAATGTTGCATTGAGACGCTCGTGGAGGCCCTTGATTTCCGTTCGCATATCCACCCGAAGCTTGGCGTCGAGGCTGGAAAGCGGTTCGTCCATGAGAAATACCTGGGGATCGTTGACGATGGTTCGGGCCAGGGCAACGCGCTGAGACTCGCCGCCGGAACACTGGGCGGGTCGTTTGTCCAGGAGCGGTGTAACGTGCACGGCATCGGCGGCGGCATGGACCCGTTTCCTGATTTCATCTTCCGGAGTTTTCTTGACCCGCAAGCCAAAGGCGATGTTTTCATAGACGGTCATGTGAGGAAAGAGCGCGAGGTCCTGAAAGACCATGCCCAGTCCGCGTTCACCGGGTTCGATATCGTTGACCACCCGGTTGCCGATGATGATTTCGCCGCTGGTTGGGCGTTCAAGTCCGGAAATCATGTTCAGCGTCGTCGTTTTTCCGCATCCCGAAGGCCCGACAAGAATGAGGAATTCGCCTTCTTTTATGTCCAGGTCGATACCCTTGACGGCGACGAATTTGCCGAATTCCTTGACCACATTGTTGAGTGCAATACTTGCCAATGTCCGCTCCCTTATTTGACCGATCGCGTTATTTGCGGATCGTGCCGAAACTAAATCCTTTAATCAGATGCTTCTGTATCAGTATGCCCAGAATGACCACGGGAATCGTGATAATCGTTCCAATGGCCGCCTGCGGTCCATAGAGCCTTCCTTCGGATGCGCTTTGAAACTTGTTCAGAAGAACGGGCAATGTGGTTACCTCCGGATGCGTCATCGTCAGCGCCAGCAGAAACTCGGCCCAGTTCAGAAT
>JANQOC010000446.1 GCA_028279265.1 Hyphomicrobiales bacterium | reverse complement strand
GCCAGTGCCGGCGACAGATTGGCGAATTGACCGCCGGCAAACGGGGATTGACCGCTCAGTAGCCGGATGTCCCGCTTGGGAATTTCCGGCGCTTCGAATAGTTCTATGGAAGCCTTTCGAACACGGCGGCTGCGGACAAATTCGACATTGACGGTTTTTCCGATCTCCTGGGTTGAAAACCGATAGACAAAGGATTGCGGATTGTCGACACGAACATCTTCGATCTGCAACAACACGTCCCCAACCCTGAGACCGGCAAGCTGGAGCGGGCTCTCATCGGAGAGGTTGGTAATCAGCGCTCCAATGGGGCGATCCAGTCCCAGACTATCTGCCAGGTCCGATGTAACGGTCTGCAGTTTGGCACCCAGCCAGGGCCGTTTAACACGGTTCCCTTTTGTTGCCGAAGCTATGACCAATCTTGCCATGTTCGAAGGGATCGCAAATCCAATACCGTGGGAGCCTCCACTGCGAGAGAAAATAGCGGTATTGATCCCGACCAATCTGCCGTTCACATCCACCAGAGCTCCGCCGGAGTTGCCGGGATTAATCGCGGCATCGGTTTGAATAAAGAACTGGTAGTCGGAAATACCGACCTGTGTGCGTGCGAGAGCCGAGACGATACCGCTCGTAACCGTTTGACCGACTCCGAAAGGATTACCGATTGCCAAGACCAAGTCGCCGACTTCGAGACTGTCTGAGTCTTCAATTTCCACATAAGGGAAGGGACTGTCCGGATCGTCGATTTTCAGAACCGCCAGATCCGTGCGCTCGTCCTGTAATAGGACACGGGCCGTAAATTCCCGCTTGTCATTAAGCGCGACCTTTATGCCGTCATTGGTTCCCCCTTTGATGACGTGGAAGTTGGTCACCACAATTCCCGTGTCACTGACAATGACTCCGGATCCCAGCGAACTCTGGACACGCTCTCTGGGGATACCAAAATTTTCACCGAAGAACCGGCGGAAAAAGGGATCGTTGGCAAATGGTGAAAACGCTTCGCGCCGGACCTTGCGGCGGACATAAACATTGACCACAGCCGGCGCCACCTTTTTGACTATGGGTGAAAAAGAGAGCCTTATCTGCTCCTTGTTATCGGGCGCAAGACGCCGCTGCGCGGAAGCCTCATCGCGCACCAGGAAAGGAATTGCGATTGAAAAGAAGAGGACCAGAACGAGCCCCTTGCGAATAGAACCTCTGAATAGACTTGTTCTCATACTGACACCATCGCCGCCGGAGAATAACTGGACCTGCTTTATATCGTTTTTGCGCAGATCCGGACCTATTATACAAGTGAAACAGTCAAAAAAAAGAGCGACCCGAAGTCGCTCTGTGTACCCTTGAAAACCTGTTGGCGCCGTTAGGCTACGGATTCCCTGAGATCCATCTCTTCGACCTCTTGCGAGGGACCTGAATCCTGTCCTTTGGCATCCTCATCTCGGTCGACCAGCTCGATTACCGCCATCGGTGCGGAATCCCCATGTCGAAATCCGGCCTTCAAGACACGTGTATAACCGCCATGGCGATCCGCATATCTCGGTCCTAGCGTATCGAACAGTTTGGCCACCATGTCCTTGTCCCGGACCTTTGAAATCGCAATACGCCGCGAGTTCAGATCACCTTTTTTTGCCAGAGTGATCAGGCGGTCAACAACGCGCCTGAGCTCTTTTGCCTTGGGTAGCGTTGTTGTTATCTGCTCATGCTTGATCAATCCGGAAGCCATGTTCGCAAACAGGGCTTTCCGATGACTGGCCGTTCTGTTGAGCCTTCTATACCCCTTACCGTGACGCATAATGCGCTCCTATAAATATTCCTCTTCCCTAGAGCCTACCTCGCGGGAAATCCCTAATAGTGTTCTTCAAACCTCTTGGCGAGATCTTCGATATTCTCCGGAGGCCAGTTCGGTACTTCCATTCCCAAATGCAGCCCCATACTGGCGAGAACTTCCTTGATCTCGTTCAGAGACTTTCGGCCGAAGTTCGGCGTGCGCAGCATTTCCGCTTCCGTTTTTTGAATGAGATCGCCAATGTAGACAATGTTGTCATTCTTCAGGCAGTTGGCCGAGCGTACCGACAACTCAAGTTCATCAACTTTCTTCAGCAGCGCCGCATTGAACTCCAGCTCCGGAACTTTCTCTTCGACGGTTGGTTTTTCCGGCTCTTCGAAATTCACGAATATGGAGAGTTGATCCTGAAGAATTCTGGCACCCAGCGCGATGGAGTCTTCCGGCGAGATGGATCCGTCGGTCTCGATCTGCATAGTCAGCTTGTCATAGTCAAGGATCTGTCCCTCACGTGTGTTTTCAACGCGATAGGAGACTTTCTTGACCGGGCTGTAGAGACTGTCTACCGGAATGAGGCCAATGGGTGCATCATCGGGGCGGTTACGGTCCGCGGGGACATATCCCTTGCCGACATCCGCCGTGAATTCCATGCGCATCGAAATGCCTTCGTCCAACGTGCAAATCGGGAGTTTGGGATTTAAAATCTCGACATCTGCGCCGGTTTCAATATCCCCGGCCGTGGCAATACCTGGTCCCTCTTTTCTCAGCACCATGCGTTTGGGACCTTCGCTGTGAACACGAAGAGCAATCGCCTTGATGTTGAGGACGATATCGGTGACATCCTCTCTTACACCGGCAATAGAGGAAAATTCGTGAAGGACACCATCGATATGCACGGACG
>JANQOC010000443.1 GCA_028279265.1 Hyphomicrobiales bacterium | reverse complement strand
CGAACAACATCCTGATTTACGGCGAATGCGGAGGTTACATGGTTCTCGGCCAACAGCTGACCGACAAAAGCGGCAAAAGTCATACGATGGCCGGGCTCTTGCCTGTCTCTGTTTCCATGGCCGATCCCCGGTTGCATCTGGGTTATCGACATGCCCGCTCCGTTGCAGGCCTGCCATGGACCGGTGAGCTGACCGCCCATGAGTTTCACTATGCCCGTGTTACGGAACAATCCGATGATTCCCCCCTGTTTCAGGCCTGGGATGCGGACGGAACGGAACTCGCTCCTCTGGGACATCGCGATGGAAATGTCATGGGGTCATTCATACACGTTATTGACCGGATCGAAGGTGAAATTGACAGGGGTAAAGGCGATAGTTCCAGGATGGTTCACGGAAAGACCGTGACCGAAGGGTTGGTCCCATGACATCTGCCATGATGTTCCAGGGAACCGGATCGAATGTCGGCAAATCCCTGATCGTTGCAGGGCTCTGCCGGGCCTTGCAACGGCGAGGTCTGACTGTCCGCCCGTTTAAGCCGCAGAACATGTCGAACAATGCGGCAGCCACTTTCGAGAACGGCGAGATCGGCCGGGCCCAGGCTTTGCAGGCCTTGGCCTGCGGCTGCGAACCCACCGTACATATGAACCCGGTTTTGCTGAAACCCGAATCCGAAAAAGGGGCCCAGGTCATTGTTCAGGGGGAACGCTACGCAACTCTTGAGGCCCGGGACTATATGCGTGTGCGCCAGGATCTTTTGGTCCCCATTCTCGAAAGTTTTCACAAACTTTTCGATGAAGCGGACATTGTCTTGATCGAAGGCGCCGGTTCCCCGGCGGAGATTAACCTGCGCGAAGGCGATATTGCCAATATGGGGTTCGCGGAACGGACGGGTGTCCCAGTGACGCTCATCGGTGATATTCACCGGGGAGGTGTTATTGCCAGTATTGTGGGAACACTTGAAATCATCTCACCCGCCGATCAGGAGCATATAAAGGGATTTCTCGTCAATCAGTTTCGCGGCGATGCGCGATTGTTTGATGATGGTGTCACCTATCTGGAAACGCGACTATCGCGTCCCTGCTTCGGTGTCATCCCGCATTTCGAGCAGGCCCACCTGCTGCCGGCGGAAGACGCAGTTGACCTGGACTCGGTAAAATATCGCTCAAGGGAAAACGGACAGAGGAAGTTCAAGATTGCCGTGCCCAAGTTTTCACGGATTGCCAATTTTGACGATCTCGATCCCCTGAAAATTGAACCCGGCGTCGATCTTGTCCTCGTGCGTCCCGGTGTCCCTTTTCCCAACGATGCGGATCTGATTCTGCTGCCGGGCACTAAATCCACTATTGCCGAACTGGAAATGATCCGCCGCGAAGGCTGGGACATCGATATCTCGGCCCACATTCGCCAGGGCAAACCCGTACTTGGGATTTGCGGAGGATTTCAGCTTCTTGGAAACACAATCGCGGACCCTAACGGGATCGAAGGTCCTTCGGGAACGGTCCCGGGTCTTGGATTTCTCGATGTGGATACGGTCCTGCACGAGGACAAAACTGTTAATCGGGTAGATGCTTTATATTGCCCTACCGATACGAAAATGTCTGGGTATCAGATTCATCTCGGTCAGACGAAGGGACCGGACACGGCAAACTGCTTTGCAAAGGTGAATGGAGAACGAGAAGGTGCTGTATCAGCAAGCGGAAGGGTAATGGGGACTTACCTCCATGGCGCTTTTGCCGGCGATGAATTCCGCAGATCGTTTTTGTCACAGCTCGGTGTACGCGGATCAACGGGACTGAACTACCGGGGGTCCCTTGAATCCACATTAAATAATCTTGCCGATCATCTGGAGAATACCGTAAAAATTGATGATCTGCTTACAATCGCAGAAAACTCGACCCGCTTTAGGGGCTAGACCTGTATTAAAACGGATCCCAGCGATGACCAGGATTGATCTTTCCCCACAACGCCGGCATGGAGGCGACCTCAGCGACATTGTCATGTCCGGGCCCTCGGCACGCGCAGGCTGGCTGGATCTGTCGACCGGGATTAATCCGCTGGGTTACCCCGTGCCTGAACTCGATCCTTCTGTCTGGCAGTCCCTGCCAAATAAAGAGAGATTGAATTCTCTTTGCTCCACGGCCCGCGACTATTATGCAGCACCGGATGGGGCAACCGTTATGGGCATTGCCGGTTCGCAAATGGCTATTCAATCATTGCCCGCCCTTTTTCCCAAATCCCGGGTTCACATTTATGGACCGACCTATAGCGAGCATGAAACCTGCTGGCGGTATTGGGGACATGAGATTGTTAGCGATACCGAGGGTCCCGCCGAAATTAAAATCATCGTCAATCCCAACAATCCCGACGGGCGATTACTGACCGCGGAAACATTGACGGAAATTGCCGAAAGACAGACAGCTGCCAACGGTTGGCTTATTCTCGATGAGGCCTATATGGATCTCTATCCTGAGTTAAGCGCAATTTCCCTTTCCGGCAGGTCCAACACAATCGTCCTGAAATCCTTTGGCAAGTTTTTTGGCCTGGCGGGATTAAGGCTGGGGTTTGTCATTGGTCCAGCATCCATAATGCAATGTCTGAAAGACCAACTGGGTCCCTGGTCCCTCAGCGGACCAGCTATTGAAATCGGAATCCACGCCTTAAGCGACGGCCCCTGGCAAGACAAGACACGTAAAAGACTGGCTGATGGTGCGGCGCAAATGGACAAACTCCTGATCGAAGCGGGACTGCGGATTGTCGGCGGAACCAACCTTTTTCACCTTGTTGAGTCGGATCAGGCCCGGTCACTCTTTGATCTCTTCTTTGATCATCAGATCTATGTCCGCAAGTTTCAGAGATTTCCCCGTTGGATAAGGATTGGTATTCCCAGCGCCGTTTCAGATTTTGAACGCTGTCATATGGCTCTACAATCATTGTATTCGAAATGAGCTTTTTATTTGATCCCACATTCACCTGGCTTTGCCTTGCCAGCCTGCTCTTAGAACGCATCATTTCACTTCCCCGGGGATTTATAAGGATTTTCGGCCATCCCGTAATCTGGATGGGCACCCTTTTGGGGTGGCTGGACCATTTATTGAATAAACCCGATGATCCGCCGGACAAAAACAAAAGATCCGGAATATTTGCCTTCCTGATTTATCTGGCGGTCAGTTTAGGCATCGCTTTGGTCGTGAGTACAACTCTTTCGGCGAACGTTTACTTGATTCCAGTCCTGATTTTTTTGATGAGCACACTGCTTGCACAATCCGAGTTGCAGAAAAGTGTCCGCAATGTCGCCGATGAACTCGATGTCAGCCTATCATCAGGCCGCAGGGCTCTAGGGCATATCGTCGGCCGGGATCGGGAATCTCTCGATGAGGCCGGCGTCAGCCGGGCGGCCATTGAGAGCCTCGCAGAAAATACGTCGGATGCGGTTGTCGCTCCCGTCATATGGTGTCTGATCGGCGGATTGCCGGGGCTCGTTTTTTACAAGGCCGTAAACACGGCATATAGCATGATCGGTTCCAAGAACTCAAAATATCTGCACTTTGGTTGGGCTGCG
>JANQOC010000438.1 GCA_028279265.1 Hyphomicrobiales bacterium | reverse complement strand
CATCATCGGGGAATCCGAGAGTCAGCACCTCCGACATGAGCGGACCGATTTGCCGCGGCGGAAAATTCACGACCGCAGCGACCTGCCGTCCGACGAGCTCATCGGCTGAATAATGGACCGTTATTTGCGCTGAGCTTTTTTTGATCCCGATTTCTTCGCCGAAGTCGATAATCAGAATGAAGGCAGGTTTTCGCGCTTCAGGAAAGGGGCGGGCCTCAATAATTTCGCCAATGCGAATATCGACTTTCAAAAAATCTTCAAACGAAATTTCCGTCTCGGTCATTTTGCGGCAGTCCCGTTGGTATTATCCACCCTGTTCCGCAGCCTGCGGGGTCTCTGGTGTGTTTTCGTCCCGTCGTCCCCGGGTTCCAATTCCGAGGACACGACTGAGCCGAGAACACGTGCTTTGGACCCGGGCCAAACGACCGAGTAATTTTTCACCGCGCCTGAGCCGGCGATCCAGAAAGGCCATGGTCTTGGCCTGGCTCGGATCGTCGTCTTCGACCCAGCGGGTAAAGGCCTGGGCATAGAGGGAAGCGATCCCCGACAGGCGTGCAAATCCCATCGGCCCCTCCACATCGATACCTGCTGCGGTCAGCATCCAGTACTGGGACCCAAGCAAATGTCGAAGAGGCGAATGGGGAGCGGTGAAGCGTCCGCCGAATTCATCGAATATACGTTTGAGGACCGGACGATAGGGGAGGAGCAGATCGAAACGGGTCATCAGCACATCGAACAGACGGTCCCTCACCGTATCGCCCTCATCCGCACGATAAGTTCTCAAGACCTCATCATCGATGGTTCGGGAAAATTCCTCGAGAATACCCGCCTTGGATGAGAATTCCGATCTCAACTCGGAAAGATTGAGGTCAGCATGCCTGGCGATTTCAACAAGTGTCAGGTCTTGCCAAGTCGTTGTTTCCAACAGTTTCAACGTGGCCCTGATAATCCGATCTTTTTTGGTAAAGCTCTCAAACATTCCAAGTCCTAATTGAATTTCCACTTCAATTATATTGGGTGCCTGGAATGAATGTATAGGGTCAATAAAGAGTTTTTGTCGCTCAGGATTAATTAAGAGGACAGTTCACGAGACCGTTGCTTTGCTGCATCCACGGCTTCCTCGAGCAATTCCGCCAGTCCCGGTTCTGCCATAAGCACTTTCAGGGCAGCTTCGGTGGTACCGCCGGGCGAGGTCACATTGGTCCGTAAGTTTGCAGCCGTCTCCGCTGAACTGTCAAGCAGCACCCCGGAACCGGAAATGGTCTTGCGCGCCAGCAATTGCGCGAGATCCGGCGGTAGTCCCGCTTTTTCCGCAGCCTGGCTTAGGCATTCCGCAAGCAGGAAGACGTAGGCCGGACCACTGCCGGACACCGCCGTGACAGCATCCATTAAGCTTTCCTGATCGATCCAGGCCACTTCTCCCACAGCGCTGAGCAACGTCTTCGCTTGTTGGATCTGACCTTCACTGACACTTTGATTGGCCACGGCTACGGTAATTCCGGCGTTTACAGCGGCAGGTGTATTGGGCATGGCCCGTACGACAGGCCGCTGTCCCAGTAGCGCCTGAATATCGGCAATCGTTTTTCCCGCTGCAATTGAGAGGATGAGTGTCTGGTCATCAAGTTTGTCAATGAGGCCAGGCAGTACGTCATCAAATAGCTGGGGTTTCGTTGCCAAAACAACGATTTTGGCCGCCACAGTCAGTTCCATTGACGGCCCGTAACTGATTTTGTGCTTTTCCAGGAGTAATTTTGCATCCGCCGGCGGGGACGGATCCTGCACAATGACATGACCAGGATCCAGGCCTTCGGCCAGCCAGCCTGACAACAGGGCACTGCCCATTTTACCGGCCCCGACGAGATACAGGGGACCGTCAATATGTTTCGTCATGCGCGTCCGTCGGTTTCAAACATTGCGGTCGATAGAGCCTCCCGCGCTGTTTTACCTGCCCAGACGACATATTGGAAGGCTTGATAATATCGTTCGCATGAATCCAATGCGGCAAATAACAGAGCCTCGCATTGTTTACCCGTGGCCTGGGCGCCGTTCAGCATCAGGCTCTGGCGATAAAGAAGAATACCATCCTGGGCCCATAGGTCGAAATGTCCGAGCCAGAGCTGCTCGTTGATATTGGCCACCAGGCGATACATCTCGGTCAGCTTTTCTTTTGGAACCCGAAGATCGAAGGCGCTAGCCAGATGCAAGGCTTCCAGATCATCGCGCCAGTTCAATGACAGGTGATAATCTGACCAGGATCCTGATACATTTATCGTTAGTTCATCCTCGGCAGTTCTTTCATAAACCCAGCTGTTTACCACTGCCATCTTTTCAATAATGTCAATCGGATGTTTAACCCGGTCATAATCCGGTTCCGTTGTAGCCATGTGTGCCCCTCACGTTTTGTGGATTTGATCGCCTTTTTTCCCTACGAGCTTTTGCCCTTTGCCCTATGGGTATTTGAATGTGCCAGTTTGGCTTTCTAATTCGCCGTCCTGGCTCCCAATTATCCTTCCGGTGTTGGAATTTACCGGCCAGACAATCAGGACGCGCCCATAACTGGTAATCTGTACGACCGGTCTTTAGGGCCACGCTGTCATTCATTACGAATCCACTGTGTGTAGAGCTAATCCGACGGACGAATGAGTCGCAAGAGGCCCGGAGATTTGTCCACGTGAAATTGGAGCGTTATGAGTAAAAAGTCCGGTTTAGGCCGGTTTTTCAACAGTTTGAGTTGTAATCGGGGATCACAATTAAGAAAATTGGAAACTGTTCTTCTATTTCTGCACTTCAAATGGACGTCCAAGGAAAGCGCAAACAACGGTTTCAAAATCAATGGGGTTCAGCGCAATCGGGCCGTTGCGAACGCCAGACAACAAGGGCTGCCATCACTGAACGCAACCTCTGGAGAAAACAGAATAGATTTACGGTTTGCGAACGGGTCTCGGCTTTCGCAAGACAACAAGTTCGGCTTCGACAGCCTGAATGTGATCTTCCAGTTCGTCAAGACGCGCCTGCAGACGGGCGTTCTCCTCACGGGATTTGCGGCTCATTTCTTTCACGGCTTCGAACTCTTCCCGCTGAACCAGGTCCATTTCTCTTAAGATCCGTTCCCCCTGGCTGCGCAGCATAGTTTCGAAC
>JANQOC010000435.1 GCA_028279265.1 Hyphomicrobiales bacterium | reverse complement strand
GTACCGGGGTGGTCCGTCGACAGGATCCCGCTCGAATGGCGTTTTTGTAATGAGGTCTAAAGCTCAGATGAATGTCGTCACAAGTCGCTTCTGACAGAGATTCACGGATCCAGCGTCCCGGTACGACTTAATACTCAAATTTTCTTCCAAAACACTTTATGCTTCATTTGAATTCCCGTCCAAAATCTACGGAAGGAAAATCGACATGACGGACATTGATGAATTACGTTTGAAAATCGAGGGTCTCGTTCCCGAAGGCCAGGACCTGCACCGCAATACCTTATTCGAGGGTTTGTATGAGTCGCTGCCCAGAGATCCACAAGCCAACATTCTTGTGTACACAGCGGAGATCCGACCCATGGGATATACCAATCCCCATGCGCACAATGGCGCCACCTTCTTTTTGGCGTTGCAGGGCCAGTTCGAAGCCCATTTTGAAGAGGGCGTTCTCATTCGCGCCAAGGCGGGCGATGTTTACTCAGAGCCTATCGGCAAGGTGCACAGGGGACACAATCCGCATCCGACTTTGCCCTATCTGTGTGTCGCATTTTGCGCGACCGCCCCGGACAGGGAGCACGTCACCAATGTTCCGGCAATGGAAAACGATCCGATGAATAAGGCATAAACCGCTGGCGCAAGGCAGATGAGACGCGTGTTTGTGAAAATGCGATCCGGTTAGCGTCGACCAAACAGCTTTTCGATGTCGTTCAGGCTGAGCTCCACATAGGTAGGGCGTCCGTGATTGCATTGGGCCGAGTTTGGCGTCGCTTCCATCTGCCTCAGCAGCGCATTCATTTCGTCACCATTGAGAATGCGCCCGGAGCGGACACTGCCGTAACAAGCCATTTTTGCAAAGACCTCGTTCAGTCTTTCCTTCAAACTCAGGGTTCCGTCGAAACTCTGAATTTCCTCGGCGATGTCCCGGATCAGCTGACCAATATCGGCCTTGTCCAAAAGCACGGGAATTTCCTGAACCGCCACGGCGCGGGGGCCAAACTTTTCGACGACAATACCCAGTTCTTCCAGTTCACCGGTCCTGGACATCAGAGCCTCTTCCATTTCCTGGTCGAGTTCGACAATTTCGGGAATGAGAAGCCCCTGTCTTTCAATCCCGTGGGTCTCCATGGCGTGCTTCAGAGATTCGTAGACAAGCCTCTCATGAGCCGCATGCTGATCAACGATAACGATCGAATCCGCTGTCTGGGAAATGATATAGTTCTTATGAATCTGGGCCCGGGCTGCCCCCAATGGCTGATTGAAGTCTTCAGGCTTCAATGCGGCCCTCGAAGGCGCTGTATCGCCGCTGGCTATATCCAGCCCTTCAATGGGCGCCTGGGCGCGTTCGGCCAGCGCCATGTTCACATGGTTCGGGAACTCCGGCTGTCTTCCGCCAAATTCGGAACCCGCTCCCCTTTGCCCCCTCTGTGCGCCCAATCCAAGCCGGGTAAGTGTATTATCTCCGAGCACGGAAGACGACCGAAACCCGGCCTCCACCAGGGCGTTCTTAAGGGCACTAATGATCAGGCTGCGCACAAATCCGGAATCCCGGAATCGCACCTCGGTTTTGGCCGGATGGACATTGACATCCACCTCGCTCGGGGGAATATCCAGAAACAGGGTCAGAATTGGAAACCTACCATTGGGGAGCAGGTCGCTATAGGCGGCGCGGACGGCTCCAATCAGCAGTTTATCCTTCACCGGCCGACCATTGACGAAAAGGAACTGCCATTGTGTTGTTGCCCGGTGAAATGTCGGCAAACCGGCAAAGCCGCTCAGCTTAACCCCCTTCCGCTCTTCTGAAACAATCTGGGCATTATCTACGAAATCCTTACTGACGATCCGTCCAAGACGGTGCAGAAGTGCCTGGTGGTCATGGATATCTACGGGCTGCACACTGAAACCTTTACGCTCCCCGGTTGTCAGATCAAATGCAATTTGCGGGTGGGCCATGGCCAGGCGCTTGATAACATCGGTGATGGCGGCGTTCTCCGCGCGTTCGGATTTGATGAATTTGAGCCGGGCCGGAGTTGCAAAAAAAAGATCCCGGACTTCGACTACGGTGCCCCGGTTCAGGGCCACAGGCCGGATTTCGGATTTCTTACCCGCCGTCACCCGGACTTCGAAGGCCTCCCCCTCTTTGAATCTGCTCTTGATGGAAAGCTTGGCCACCGAACCAATGGAGGGTAAGGCCTCGCCGCGGAATCCGAGGGTGGAAATATTAACAAGGCTGTCATCACTGAGCTTTGACGTGGCATGGCGCTCGACACAAAGGGAAAGATCCGACGGGTCCATGCCGTGCCCATTGTCCGTCACACGAATGAGTTCCATGCCGCCTTTGACGGTCACGATCTCGATGTGATCGGCACCGGCGTCGATCGCATTTTCAACGAGCTCTTTCACGACACTGGCGGGCCGTTCGATAACCTCGCCGGCTGCTATGCGATTGATTGTCGAAGATGAGAGTTGTTGAATAGCCAAGTGAGCCTCACACACGAATCCTTGGTTAGCCGGATTCCGCAAGCCGATTCTTCGCCAGAATTTTACCCGTTTCCACCGCCGGCTGATCAAACGGATCAATACCGAGCAACCCGGCGGCGAAAATCGTTTCCAACATAAAGTGCATCAGAAGTTCGCCCATGGATTCTTCGTCAAACGGGTCCAGGTCTATCGTCCTGACAGCTCGCCCGGCGCCGATCAGGGCCTGCCCGATGGCATGTTGCTGGGCGTCAACAAGATCGCCCATTTGCCGGCCACCGAGATAATCGAGCCCTGTTTTGCCGGCCAGATCCGCCGGAATACCCGGGCCCGTTCGCGCGACCGATGTGCGGATGATGTTGACCATCAGTGTGTTGGGGCCATCCATATAGAGCTGTAACTGGCTATGCTGATCGACAGGTCCAAGATTGGCGATAGGATAGGTGCCTTCGCCCTGCTTGCCGAGGCTTTCTGCCCAAAGCTGGACGAACCACCTGGAGAACCGTTCCAGCCGGTCTGCGTAGGGGAGCATGACAATATTCGACACGTCGTGGCTTTTTGACAAGCCGATGGTCACGGCTGCCCCCAGGGCTGCCGGACAGTCAGCGGGCTCACCGGCCGCCAACATGGCCTCGACGCTCTTGCGGGCCCCGCTTCGCAAGGCCTCCACATTTAATCCCCGTGCCAGAGCCGGCAGCAGGCCGACATTGGTCAGCACCGAATAGCGCCCGCCGACACCGGGATTGTGTTCGAGCATGGGGACGTCAAGGTCCCGGAAGAGCGCGCGCAATGGATTCACGCCACCTTCAATCTCAGGTTCGGTCAATCCGAGAAACAGGTGAGGGATTTTTGCTTCCAATCCCCGAGACCGGACAGCGTCCAGAGTGGCCAGGGTCTGAACCAGGGTTTCACCGGTTCCCCCGGATTTAGATGTGACAATGAACCGGGTCTTCTCGAATTCCAAACGTTCGAGAGCCAGTGTATAGGTCCGGGGATCGAGATTATCGTAAAATCGCACGCGTGGGAGTTGTTGCCCCGACGGTCCCTGGTCGCCGGGGATAGACCAACCGCCGAACTGGGCCAACGTTTGCCCACCTAGGCTTGATCCGCCAGTTCCAAGAAATATGATCGTCTCTGCATCCGTGGAAAGCTTCTGCAACGCCTCCCGCGCGTCCGCGATGTCTTGCGTCTGTTCCGCGACATGCAAGAGTGGCAGGGACTTCTCGTGGTAGGACCGTTTTAGGGCTTCAAGAGAAGGTTGCAAACGCGACAAGTTCTGTTGGAGTTCACCCTCGGTCAATCCCGAAGGGCCGATTGATGTCTTCAGACATCCGTCTATGGATTGCAATACCCCCATTTTATCGCGCCACTCCCCACGAGGATTGTTAACTGGGCTCAACAAAGCCTTTGCGTTGGCCGCGCTCGGGGGCTCCCAAGGAGCCGGTCATCACAGATGGCTCGCGCGGTCTCAGTGGTTTCTGCTTTAGCACAGTTCAAAGGGGTATGAAATCGTCTCCGGACAATTATCCCGGCGTGTTTTTGGACTCCTTTGGAAGATCCGTGGGTTTTCCGACGATTGTTATGATCAGGTCGTCGGATTTGAGCAATCGGGCAGCGACCCTCTTGATATCCTCCAAAGTGACCTTCTCAATATTTGCATTTCGCTCATCGATGTAGTTCAGACCCAGATTTTCGATCTGAATCCACATGAGTTGGGAGGCGATTTTAGAACTCGTATCAAAACGCAGGGCATAGGAACCCGTGAGATATCGCTTGGCGTTTTCCAGCTCTTCTGCCGTCGGCCCATTTTTGGCCATATCCGCAAACACTTCCCGGATAACCTGCAAAGACTTTCCGACAGACTTGTTCTCTGTGGCGACGCCGCCAATGTAGGCTGAACCCCGGCGATAGGGAGACAGGTAGCTGTAAACCGAATAGGCCAGTCCCCGTTTCTCACGAACCTCTTCCATCAGCTTCGAGGAAAATCCACCGCCACCGATGATGTAATTAAGAATATATGCGGGAATGAAATCTTCATCGTCCCGTTTCAATCCGGTGCGTCCAAACTGGGCTACGGACTGGGGAACATCCATTTCAATGACTTTGGTAACCGGTCCCTTTGGGGGCGCCGCTTCAGCGACCTTGTTCAGGGTCGATTTTTTCGGCAGTCCGCTAAACACCTCATCCAGCAGTTTGCCGAGGCGCTCTTCCGTGATGTCGCCAACAACGGCGATTGTCAAATTGTCACGGGCGAAGTTATTGCCTACGAAATTGACCAGGTCATCACGGGAAATTTTTGAGAGAGTTTGCTCGTACCCTTTAACGGATCGCGAATAGGGATGGGCATCGAACGCCAGTTTGAACCATTCCCGGGCGGCTATCTTGTTGGGATCATTCAGGTCGAATTTCAGCCCGGTGATAATTTGTCCACGAATACGCTCAAGGGCTTGTTGATCAAAACGCGGTTTGGTGAGGGCCAGGCGAAGCAGCTCGACCGACTTGTCCAGGCGATCCGAAATCGTTCTGAACCCGCCGGTGAACACATCTCTGGAGGCATCGAAACTCAGCTTGACCGCAACTTCCTCAACCTTTTGCTGAAACTCCGTCGATGACAGATCTCCGGCCCCTTCATCGAGCATGCCGGAAACGAAATAGGCCACGCCCTCCTTACCAGCAGGATCCTGGGACGCCCCGCCGCGGAAAGCAAACCGCATGGAGACGACGGGAACGGAATGTTCTTCCACCAGCCATGCCTTAATGCCCGACGGACTTGTAATTTCTTTTATATTCATCGCATGCGCCGAAATATTCGTTAGAGTAAACACCGTGAAAGCGAACAAAGCCACCGCAAGAACATGTGCTCTGGACGGGTTTAC
>JANQOC010000417.1 GCA_028279265.1 Hyphomicrobiales bacterium | reverse complement strand
AATCGCAAGTGACGCGAAAAACTTAAGTTGAACAGGAGAAGAAAATAGTGCAGTGCCCAATTGATAATGAAACCCTGGTGATGACGGATCGCAATGGTGTTGAAATAGACTACTGCCCCAAATGTCGCGGGGTTTGGTTGGATAGGGGTGAGCTTGATAAAATAATTGAGCTGTCGGCACCCGCAAGCGAAACCAGGGCTTATCAACCGGCAGAAGCACCGCGTCGCGATGACAGATGGCAGCAACCACGCAGAAAGAAAAAGGAGTCACTACTTAGCGAATTGTTTGATTTCTAGTCCGCGTGTTCATGAAACCAAAATGCCCGAATTCGTCGAGTAGTTGAGGCGGGTTCAGAGAAATGTGAGCGCTATCGCCCCCCACAATCATGGCGCTATCCATTCTCTGGCCCGCCCGCCCTTTTATTTATGCCAGTACTCCCTCCAGCCATCACAACGGTATTGATAATTTCCACCGTGTCCTCATTGGAGAGGCCGAACCTGATGAGACGTGGAATACCCAGAACAATGGCATCGTCGTCATCTTGCAGACGGTCGCGCATTTCCTGAAGAGCGCTGGTCGTACTTGAACCTGCACTCAGGTCTCCAAATACCAATCCAAACGCCGTCATGCCCTTGTCGAGGGCGCCGCCTTTTTTTGAACGTCCCTGACGAGCCATGATGCCGAATAGAAAGCGTTCGATGGTTCCAAGCTGGCTCTCGTATTTCGCGGCATTACGCAATATAAACACGACATCGCTATGTTTGCCGCCACCCGCATGGACACCGAATATCCAGGCGGGTCCAATATCCGCCCATGGAATTTCAAGCCGGTAAAGGCCGTGGTAGAGACCTTCTGCGGAAAATTCGAGGAGGCCCCGGCGCCCGGCGCGCAATAAGACCACGAGATAAACGAAAAAACAAAATCCGAAGAACGGCAATCCGATCAAGCCGGCGAGGAATTCAATAGGCCCGCCGCTGACCAGCGCCAGAAACGATCCGCCCAGAAGAAAAGGGGCACCCAGCAGCAGGAAGAGCCAGGACCACATGCCAGGCTTTGTGCGAATTGGTGGGGTGAGACCCCGCTTTCGAAATTCCAGGATAGTTTTCGAGGCCATTATCCAAAGGCCTGCTTTGTCTTGTTCCGCGCTTTAGTCAGGCAAATGTACGCGTGGTCTAAGCCACCTGACCGTCGGTCAGCTGAATAACCTCGTCATAGGCCGTGCGGGTTAATTTACCGGAAAAATTGGTGCCCATTTCAATTTCAAGCTCTTCGTGGAAGATATCGCCTTCCACATGGGACGTCGGTCGCAGTTTTACTTCCCGCGCTTGTATCGTTCCGAAAACGTTGCCGAAGACCGTCACTTCGTCAGCGGAAACATTGCCTTCGATGGTTCCGCCTTCCTTGACCGTCAGGGAGCGGCTTTTGACATCTCCATTGATCTGACCGTCGATAATCAGCGGGCCGTCGGAATGAACATCACCCCTGATGGATAGATCGGAACTGATCAGGCTCGCGCGCTGATTGGCCTGCGGATTTTCTCTCGGTTGCGTCTGTCGGACAAGACTATCTGGATTCTCGTCGGTTTTCTGAGCCTGGAACATTTGGGGGCGTCCTTTCAATCAAATCAATCAACTTCTGCTCAATTTCAGTCCGCCGTCACTGCAAAAACAGAAGCACAGAATATTCACTGAAAACAATTACAGCCCGATTATGGCAACAAATGAGCAAAACGACCATTGGTTTAAGGGACTAAATGAGTTGTAATCTTGCTAATTCATCCAGCTATTGCGGCAAAAAGACTTGTAGAATCCTGCACTTTCCAATGAAAGCCTGTTTTTGTACAAAACCAAGTACCTCGTGTTAGCAGTTTATGAGATTGCCAAATGAATATCACTATTCTCGACGACTACTTCGACACCATTCGAAAACTCGACTGTTTCGCCAAGCTGGAGGCCCATGAGGTGATGATCTGGAATGATCACCTCCAGGACGATGACCGGCTTTCGGAGCGACTGGCGGATACCGAAGTTCTCGTTCTCATCCGGGAACGTACCAAAATTAACCGCAAACTTATCGAAAAGCTGCCGAATCTCAAGCTGATCAGCCAGAGAAGCGTCTATCCTCACATCGATCTGGAAGCCTGCACGGCACATGGAGTTCTGCTCTCCTCCAGTCAGCATCCGGGAACACCGTCTTATTCAACCGCGGAATTGACGTGGGGATTGATATTGTCGGCGATGCGGCAGATTCCCCAGCAAATGCAAAATTTGCGAACCGGCGGCTGGCAAATGGGTGTTGGCAAGAGTTTAAGGGGGAAGAAGCTAGGAATTTTTGGATACGGCAGGATCGGTAAAGCCGTTGCCGAGTATGGAGAAGCTTTCGGCATGACGGTATTGATCTGGGCCAGCGAAAACTCGAGAGAACGAGCCGCTGCAGAGGGATTGGATGTTGCGGAGAGCAGGTCCGCATTTTTTTCTGAATGCGATGTTATATCGCTCCATGTTCGCCTCTATCCTTCGACCAGGGGCAA
>JANQOC010000414.1 GCA_028279265.1 Hyphomicrobiales bacterium | reverse complement strand
TGCCGGAAACCTGTATGTCGAAATCCAGGGGATGGGGCACGCGGACGATAAACAGGTCGAAGCGGATCTGCTCGGTCTGGCCTATGCAGGAAATATTCCGCTGGTCGCCACCAACGAAGTCTATTTTGCAGAGGCGGAAGACTTTGAAGCTCATGATGCCCTAATCTGCATTTCCGAAGGCCGATATGTCGCCGAAGATGACCGCCGCCGACTGACTCCCGACTATCGTTTCAAATCCCGCTCGGAGATGAAAGAACTCTTCGCCGATCTCCCCGAAGCCTTGGCCAATACTGTCGAGGTGGCCAAGAGATCGGCTTTCCGGCCGCGTATGCGGGCGCCAATTTTGCCCCAGTTCGTGTCCAGCACGTCAAATTCTGAAGACAAGATCCTGGCTGCGGAGGCGGACGAACTGAGAAAGCAGGCAGAAGAAGGTCTTGAGCTTCGCCTCGAACATCATGGAACCGCAGAGGGTATATCCAAGGAAGATTACCGCAAACGTCTCGCCTTTGAGCTTGACGTTATTACGCGCATGAAATTCCCGGGTTACTTTCTCATCGTTGCCGACTTTATCAAATGGTCCAAGGCACAAGGCATCCCTGTCGGACCGGGACGGGGTTCCGGGGCCGGTTCGCTGGTCGCCTGGTCGCTGACAATTACCGACCTTGACCCGCTGCGTTTCGACCTCCTTTTTGAGAGGTTTCTCAATCCGGAACGGGTGTCGATGCCGGACTTTGATATCGACTTCTGTCAGGAGCGTCGCGATGAAGTTATCCGCTATGTTCAGGACAAATACGGTGAAGACCGGGTCGCTCAGATTATCACATACGGGAAGCTGCAGGCCCGGGCGGTGCTGAGAGATGTCGGCCGGGTTTTGCAAATGCCCTATGGCCAGGTCGATCGCCTGTGCAAGCTGGTTCCCAACAACCCGGCAAATCCGGTGACTCTCGAACAAGCGATCGAGGATGAACCGCGGATACAGGAAGCACGTGAGAGTGAGCCCATTGTCCAAAGACTTCTGAATATCGGTCTTAAACTTGAAGGGCTCTACCGCCATGCGTCGACCCATGCGGCCGGTGTGGTCATCGGTGATCGCAAACTAACGGAACTCGTGCCGCTTTATCAGGATGCGCGTTCTGATTTACCGGCGACCCAGTTTAATATGAAGTGGGTCGAAGCTGCGGGATTGGTCAAATTTGATTTTCTGGGTTTGAAAACCCTCAGTGTCATCGAAAAAACAATTCAGCTTATTGCCGAGCGCGGTGAGAAAATCGATCCCTCTCTTTTGCCCCTTGACGACCGGGCAACGTATGAGCTGATGGCCCGGGGCGACACCGTCGGCGTGTTCCAGCTCGAGGGATCCGGAATGCGCGAAAGCCTGCGCAAACTCAAACCCGACAGATTTGAGGATATAATCGCCATGGTCGCGCTCTATCGACCGGGGCCCATGGACAATATTGAAACCTACATCAATCGGAAATATGGACGCGAAGAAGTTGACTATCTACACCCCCTGATTGAACCCATTCTAAAAGAAACTTATGGGGTCATCATCTATCAGGAACAGGTGATGCAGGTCGCCCAGCAACTTTCCGGTTATTCGCTGGGTGAAGCGGATCTGTTGCGCCGTGCGATGGGTAAAAAGATCAAAGCCGAGATGGACAGCCAGAAATCGCGGTTCATTGAAGGTGCGATGGAAAACGAAGTCGACAAATCGCGGGCAGCTTTCATATTTGAGCTCGTCGAAAAATTCGCCGGCTATGGTTTTAACAAGTCGCACGCCGCAGCCTATGCGCTGCTGGCCTATCATACGGCCTATCTGAAGGCGAATTATCCGGTTGAGTTCATTTCGGCATCCATGACTTTTGACATGGGAAACACCGACAAGCTGAACATATTCTCCCAGGATGCCAGACAACTCGGGATCGACATTCTACCCCCCTCCGTGAACCATTCCGTGGTCGATTTCAAACCGGAAGGCGAGGCTATTCGCTATTCCCTGGCGGCTCTGAAAAATGTCGGGCGCCAGTCGGTCATTTCGCTTTGCAAGGAACGTTCGGCAAACGGTGAATTTCAGTCTCTGCTGGAATTTGCCGAGCGCGTGAATCCGAAAGACATAAACAAGCGCGCACTGGAGAATCTGGCTGCTTCCGGCGCCTTTGATGATCTCTCGCCCAATCGTGCCGAGGTTTATGACAATGTTGATGTCATATTGGCGACCGCGAACAAGACCAATGATGACCGCACCTCCGGCCAGAATGATCTTTTCGGCGGCGGTCAACAGAAACTCGAGTTGACATTGAAGAAGCGCGACAAGTGGCTGCCCATGGATCAGCTGGGTTACGAGTTCGACGCGGTCGGATTTTTTCTGACCGGGCATCCGCTGGATCAGTACCAGACCGTCATTTCGCGCCTGGACTGCTTGACCTGGATTGAAATCGAGGAAGAGGCGCGTATCGAGCACACGGGCGGGTTAATCGCGGCCACTGTTGTTTACAAACAGGAACGTAAGTCCAAATCGGGAAATCCATTTGCCTTTGCCGCTTTTTCCGATCAGACCGGGCAATTCGAGGCCGTTGTTTTCTCGGAAACTCTGAACAGTTCCCGTGAACTTCTGGAGCCGGGAACGGCCGTCCTGTTACGGGTGGATGCGGAGTTTGAAGGGGAAAGCCTTAAAACCCGGGTGATCTCCGTGGAAAGTCTCGATGATGCTGCCAAGAGGGTCCAGCAGACCCTGCAGATCGTGATTGATCGTCCTGAATCCCTGGAACAGATCAAATCCAGGGTCTTGCAGCCGGGAACCGGTCAGTTGCAGCTGGTGGCCTATCTGGACGATCTGGATAGAGAAGTCCAAATCACGCTTCCCGGAAAATTCGATGTCTCCCCGCGGCAGGCGGGGCTGGCGAGAACCTTGTCTGACATTCTTGATGTGCGGGAGTGTTAGCCGGATCGGTGAACCCGGGCCGCAGGCGCGCCTTTCAGCCATAAAAAATCAATGATTTGGCGATTTTCGCTTGTGTTCACGGCTTGACCCGCCTATAAGGCGCTCATCTCACACGTGGCTTAATACGGTCAGCTCTGAAGCATGTGCGCATGCACGTGATATTCAGTGAGGACTGTCCCGGTGGCATAGGGATGATTTATTCATCCATGTCTAGATGGCCGCGGCGGTTAAACCGGAAAAAAGGAGAGCGGGCCAATGGCGCTGCCAACATTTAACATGCGCGAGCTACTGGAAGCTGGCGTACATTTCGGACATCAAAAACATCGCTGGAATCCAAAAATGGGCCCCTTCATTTTTGGAAGCCGGAACAATATTCATATCATTGACCTGGCGCAGACCGTGCCGCTTCTGCATCAGGCGATCGTTACGGTCAGTGACGTCGTGGCCAAGGGCGGACGCGTTCTTTTCGTGGGAACGAAAAGACAGGCGACGGATGCGGTTTCGGATTCGGCCAGACAGTGTGCCCAGTATTTCGTCAATCATCGATGGCTCGGTGGAACCCTTACGAACTGGAAAACAATTTCGAACTCGATCCAGCAGCTGCGAAACCTGGAAGAACGTCTCGCGGGTGAAACCCATGGACTGACCAAGAAAGAGCTTTTGAAATTGACCCTGGAACGCGACAAGCTTGAGCGTTCCCTGGGCGGGATCAAGGATATGGGCGGCATACCGGATATCCTCTTTGTGGTCGATACCAACAAAGAATCCATCGCCGTTGCGGAAGCCAAGAAATTAAAAATCCCGGTCATCGGGATTGTCGACAGTAATTCCGATCCTGATGTCGTTAATATCCCTATTCCAGGTAATGATGATGCCAGCCGGGCCATTAGCCTGTACTGCGATTTGATTGCCCGGGCCGCGATCGACGGGATCGAAAGAGGCCAGGTCGACAGCGGTATAGATATCGGAGCCGCCGAGGCGCCTTTGGAACAGTCCCTTGAGGAGACCTCAGAGCAAGCCGGGGAGGCAAAGGAAGAGACTGCAGCTGAACCTGAAGAGGCCAAGGCCGAGCAAGCTCCGGAAACCAAAACCGAGGAAGCAAAGGCCAATGGAGCGGATACCGGAACTGCCGAGGCGCAGGCCGTAGCGTTCAAAGGTCTCGATGCCCCAGACGGGGAAGCCGATGACCTTAAGAAAATTTCCGGCGTTGGCCCTGTGCTCGAGGAAAAACTGAATTCCATGGGTATCTTTCACTATCGGCAGATCGCTGCCTTTACGCCCGAGGACATTGCCGCCGTTGACGACGCCTTGAAATTCAAAGGCCGAATTGAGCGGGATGACTGGCTGGCGCAGGCTAAAAAACTTGCAGAAGAAGCCGCTTGATTTCGGATTTTTTGCTGACGGTAAATTTTATCAAAAGATGAGATCTAAGGACAATGAGCAAAATTACAGCTTCAATGGTTAAGGAACTGCGCGACAAAACCGGCGCAGGCATGATGGATTGCAAGACCGCTTTGAACGAAACCAATGGCGACACCGATGCAGCTGTTGACTGGCTGCGCACCAAGGGACTGGCGAAGGCCGCGAAAAAGGCCGGCCGTGTCGCCGCAGAAGGACTGATCGGCATCACGACGGAAGCCAATTCCGGGGCCATTGTTGAAGTGAACTCGGAAACGGATTTCGTTGCCAGAAATGATCAGTTCCAGGACCTCGTCCGATCTATCGCTTCTGTCGCCCAACAGGGGGAAGGTGATGTTGATAAACTTGCCGGACTTCCTTTCCCGGGGAGCGACAAGTCAGTCGGCGACTATCTGACGGAGATGATCGGTACGATCGGTGAGAATATGTCTCTTCGAAGGACGGCCCAGGTCAGTGTTTCGGAAGGTGTCGTTTCCGCCTACATGCACAATTCCATTTCCGAGAATGTCGGAAAAATAGGGGTTCTTGTCGGACTCGAATCTGCCGGTGATCAGGACAAACTGGCAGCACTCGGGAAGCAGGTGGCGATGCATATTGCCGCCAGTCGCCCATTGAGTGTGAGCCCGGACGATCTTGATCAAGACATCGTCGAACGCGAGCGTGCGGTTTTGATGGAACAGGCGCGAGAGTCCGGCAAGCCTGAGAACATCATTGAAAAAATGGTGGAGGGCCGGATCCGCAAGTTTTTCGAGGAAGTTGTGCTGCTTTCCCAGACTTTCGTAATAGACGGCGAAAACAGCGTTGAGAAAGCAATCAAAGCCGCAGAAAGCGATGTCGGTGCCCCCATCAAGGTTACGGAATTCGTCCGCTTCGAGCTGGGTGAGGGAATTGAACGTAAGGAAGAGGACTTTGCCGCCGAGGTTGCCGCCGCGGCCTCGAGCTAGTCTGTATTGTAGTTCCCTTATATAAATCGCTGCACGTGCTTTCGACTTGACGGCACCACGAGAATTCGGCGTCAGCATTGGGGGATTAGATTTGTGAACAAAAAAAGCAGCAATTACAGCCGCGTCCTGCTCAAGCTTTCCGGCGAAGCTTTGATGGGCGCTACCGGCTATGGGAT
>JANQOC010000408.1 GCA_028279265.1 Hyphomicrobiales bacterium | reverse complement strand
TGATCGCCAGACTTCGGCCAGATGACTTTTGCCGCATCCCGCAGGCCCGACGATAAACAGGGTTTTGGACGGCCAGTTCGGCCAGAGGTCGATCATCTGGACCGCATGTTCATTCGAGGGCGACACAAAAAAATCGTCGCGGTCAAAGGCCGCGCGTACCGGCAGGTCCAGCACCAATTGAACCGGGGAATCACTGTTCAGTTGCAGTGGCAATTGATCCGAAGAGGAGTCACTTGCGTCTTGGCCCATAGAAGCTTAGGTCTCTCTTGATGAATTTTCCGGTGTCGGCATGTCACGTTTTGAAAAACTTTGCCCCCGATTCTCGGCAACACTTTGTTCCTCTTTCTTCGAAACGCATGTCTCCCGTTTCTCTGATCGGTTCAATCCCTGTTTCTCCGACATAGGATGGCCCTGCGAATCCATGACACCGTAACCCGGTGTCTCCAGCCTGTTGTCCTGATCATAAACCGACATGTGCTGCAGCCACGTTAAGAGATAAGCAGCGGCGGAGGCAACTGTTAAGGCGCCGACGACCCACACAACGACAGTTGTCAACAATGAAAATCCCAAACCAAATGCCTGGGTAAACAAAACCAGTGCCGCAAGTACAATCTGCCCCACCGTGTTGACCTTGCTCACCGGCAGGGGTTGCATCTGTACGGGGCGCTCCAGCATCCAGGAAAGCATGATGGCGCCGACGATGAGAAAGTCTCGGCTGACTACCATGATCACCAGCCAGGCAGGCAGGTACTCGTAGTAACCGAGGGACACGTAGATGCTGACCAGCAGTGCCTTGTCGGCAATGGGATCGAGATAGGCGCCGAGTTCCGTGGTCCAGTTGAACCTTTTGGCAATATAGCCATCGACCCCGTCAGAAATGCCGGCCAGCAGAAAGACAATGAACGCCAGTTGCATTTCATTGGAAATAATCAGCCACACGACCAGGGGGACGAGAAAAATCCTGAATACGCTTATGATATTTGGAATGTACAAGAGTCGTCAGCCAAATGTTTCAATCACAGAAGGTCAATCGACCTTACCCTCTGCCAATATATTGCCTTAGCAAAAGACAGCAAGGCTTCTAAACGGAAATCCATTCCTTTTCAATAGCTTCGTAGAGTCCAGACACCGCCGTCATTGTTGACACTCAGCTGATATTGTTCGGCCATACGACCGAACGTGTTGATGCCTCCGGGAAAGTCGAATTTCACGACAGCGCCTCGGGCCGAGAGAGATTCGACCTCCAAGGCGTCCAGATTGGGAATATCCTGCAATTTCTTGCGGGTTTGCTGCCATTCCCTGAGACTCGAAAACTGGACCAGAAGGGATACCGGTTCGATGGCCGATGTCTGCAGGGATTCGACATTGACATTAATTTTCCAGAACTTCCAGCGGCCCTCGAGTATTCCAAAGCTTGTCTCGGCGGCTCGGAGCAGCTTGTCGGTTCCGGGCCCCTTGTAGTCTCTCACATGTTCAACGGTCCCAGTTGTGTCCTGTCCGATAATGTTGACCTGCACGTCGCCCTGTTCCGACCGCTCCTCGGCGATGATAATCACAAACTGGCGGTTTCCGAATTTTCCGGCCAGTTGCTGCCAGAGATCGGCATCGCCGGACTTCAGGCGCAACACATCCTCCACTGTAATATCGGGACTCGTTCGCGCAAGGCGTATCGGTGTTGCACTGTTTTTCAGATCAAGCTTCAGCCATTGCTGGCGCCAGGTCCTCTGCCCATTGACGGAAATCTGCCCATTCTTGAGGAAGATCGGCAAAACCGTTGTCGGTGGAGCCTGAACTTCGGAGATCGGCACAGCCGCGGCCCTGAAATATTTTCGCACGGCTGCTGCATTAAACTTGAAATCATATGTCGCAATATATGTGGTGCGCGAATTCTGTTCCCGGCGAACGGAAATGCCCAGTAAGAGCGGATCGATCGTGTTATTGTCCAGATCGGGCAGCCGCAAATAATTTGAATAGTTGGTCAATCGCTTGGCAAGCACGCGGAAAGCCGAAATTGTCCCTTCGGCCATGGCCTTTTGCTTGGCTTCAACTGCGTTGCCGGCTTCGGCCCGGATGCCAAAGTTGGCTATCGTAAACAGATTGGATTTCTGGGCTAAAAGTCCGCTTGGCCAGGTGACCATCAAAAGCCCTGTTAGAGCCAGAAAAATGGCTGAATTCCGATAGCCGACCAAGGAAATCCTCATTGATGATTCACCCATAATCATGTTGCCGCCTTCCCATTCCAACGAAAATTGCGGCAAAATTGCGAACAAGTACCGTTTCAGCTCTTGACGTATTCCCGATAAGCGAGAATGACTACAGCCGAGATCAATGTGTTACGGCTTCGTGTTTATGTCAAACGACGACCAAGTCAAAGGGACCGTTTCCCAATATGCCAAGGCAGGTGTGGATATTGACGCCGGTAACGCGCTGGTGGAAGCCATCAAGCCTCTCGTCAAATCAACCCATCGAAACGGGGTCGTCGGCGATATCGGTGGTTTCGGCGGCTTGTTTGACTTGAAGGCCGTGAACTATCGCGATCCGCTGCTCGTCGCCGCCAATGACGGTGTGGGCACCAAGGTCAAGATCGCCATCGAATCGGGAAACCACACAACGGTCGGTATCGACCTCGTGGCCATGTGCGTCAATGATCTGGTGGTACAGGGTGCGGAGCCTCTGTTCTTTCTCGATTACTTCGCTTGTGGAAAACTGCACCCGCAAGTCGCGGAAGCGGTTGTTTCGGGTATTGCCGAGGGTTGTCGTCAGGCCGGGGCGGGGCTCATTGGCGGCGAGACCGCCGAAATGCCCGGACTCTACGCGGCTGATGACTATGATCTCGCCGGATTTTGCGTCGGCGCTGTTGAACGCGATGAACTTCTGCCGCGTCAGACAATATCCTCCGGTGATGCGCTCATTGCGCTTGCCTCATCGGGAATTCACTCCAACGGATTTTCCCTGGTGCGCAAGATCGTTTCCGATAATAGCCTGGATTTGAACGAACCGGCGCCGTTCCGTCCGGAAACATCTCTGGCCGAAGCCCTTCTTGTCCCCACCCGGATTTATGTGAAACCGCTTTTGCAGCTCCTTGGTCAGGTCGATGTCAAAGCTTTTGCGCATATCACAGGCGGCGGATTGACAGAAAATATTCCCAGGGTCCTGCCGGAAACGCTTTGCGCAAAAATAGACTTGAGCAATATCGAATGCGATCCGGTTTTTTCCTGGCTGTCGAAGCATGGGGACCTGGAAGAATTCGATATGCTGCGGACTTTTAATTGTGGTGTTGGTATGGTGGCCATCGTCGCAGACGCGGATGTTGAACGTACACTTGATGTCCTTCGTAGCCTGGACCAAAGCGCGCATATCCTGGGTCGTATCGAAACGCGTGACAACCAGCCTGTCGACTATGTGAATCGACTGGAACTATAGGTATGACGAGCAAGAAACGTGTTGGCGTTCTCATATCCGGCCGAGGCAGCAATCTTCTCTCTCTGATCGAAGCCTGCAAGCAGCCGGAGTTCCCCGCGGAAATCGTGCTTGTAGTTTCAAACCGGGCCGATGCCGGGGGGCTTCAGCACGGAACGCGGAACAATATTCCAACCCAGGTTATCGATCACAAACAGTTCGCAACGCGGGAAGAATTTGAAGATGAGCTGACGGCGGCACTGGAAGCGGAGCATGTCGATCTCGTCTGCAATGCCGGTTTCATGCGCCTGCTGACCGAAAACTTTGTCGATCACTGGCTGAACAGGCAGCTCAATATTCACCCTTCCCTGCTTCCCTCTTACAAGGGATTGAATACCCATGCCCGGGTGCTGGCAGATGGCAGTCTCATTACGGGATGCAGTGTCCATTTCGTCAGAACGGAAATGGATTCAGGTCCCCTGATCGCC
The DNA here is from genome assembly GCA_028279265.1 of Hyphomicrobiales bacterium. Classification (GTDB taxonomy): domain Bacteria; phylum Pseudomonadota; class Alphaproteobacteria; order Rhizobiales; family CAYWUX01; genus JANQOC01. The sequence continues at coordinate 2,004 of JANQOC010000408.1, read as the reverse complement.
CAGGCCGCGATCGGCGTCGTTCCCGGCGAAACGGAAGAAAGCCTTGCCGCCCGGGTCCTTGCGGTCGAGCACGTTATCTATCCCTATGCCCTGCATCTGGTCGCCTCGGGAGCGGTGGTTGTGGAGAATGATCGTGTGAAATATGGGGATAAACTGCCCGACCTTGAACAGCCGGAAAACGGTTCAGACTGGTTCATTGTTCCCCGTGCCTAGACCGTTGATTCCCCGCTTAATTCCGGAAACGCTCACCAATTCAAGCCATCTTACAGTCGCGGGATGATATCCCCGACATTTTGCGACACAGTGTCACGGCAGCGTCCGCCAGGCGTCAAAACTGGACATTTCCTGTTTTCGAATGATAGTAAACAAATAGTCAGATCAGTCGGGTCATTAAACATATTAACCGTTCTTTGATCACTTGGGGCAGGAATTCGCATAACATTGCAGCGTCGGAATATTCGCAGGTCGAGCCTTGCAAGATTCGATTTTTTATCTTTAAGGCCCCCCCAATCCTGACACCACTTAAGTCAGGCCATATTAAAGGAGAACAGGCACGGAACTGAGGCAAAATGGCCACCATGGGCCATCCGGTTCGCGATACTGTTGATCTTAAATTGAGGAATCAAACCCAAATGAACGTCGCGGAATCCCATACCTATCAATTGGGCGAGGAACAAAGTGTCTGGTTCGCGCTGACGCCTTTGCTCAAAGATCCCGAAAATCCCATGCAGATGCTCCTGAAGATGAGCGAAAAATATGGGAGCATTATTCCGTTCAATCTGAAAAACCAGCGCATCGTCTTCCTGTCTGATGTCGATCATTTCAAGCACGTCCTGGTCACGTCCGCTGATAAGTACATCAAAAATTTCGATGGCCTCAAGCCGATCTTCGGCAAGAGCATGATCACGATTGACGGGGCGCTCTGGCAAAAGATCCGCCGTCCTCAGCAAGCCGCCTTTCATCCGCAGAAATTTGAAGAATATTTCCCCTATCTCATTGATGCCATCGACGCGAAAATCGACCGATGGGCGGGCTATGCGAAGAACGAGACAACCGTTGAAATGGTCGAGGAGACCTGGACCCTTGCCGCGGACATGGTGTGCAAGGCATTGTTCGACCGCGAGATGCCGTTCAATCCGCACTTCGTGTTTGGTGCGGTGAAGACCTACACTGACGTCATGAATCACAAATCCATCCGCACCAAGAAGGTGGCCGGAGAACTCGAGGACATCAACGAGGAAAATGCCGCCAAGGCCATGGAAACCTGGGGATCGATCCCGGAGATGGTTTTGAATGCAAACTCCATTGAGGGGCGCACGAACACCCTGCTCTCGATGCTCGAAGACGCGGAAAAAGATCCGGAGTTTCCTGACTTTGATCGTCAGCAGGTCATCGATGAGATGAAACAATATCTCTGGGCGGGGACCGAGACGACGGCACTGACGCTCGCCTGGTGCCTGTACCTCCTTTCCATCCATCCGGAAGTTACGGAAAAGATTCGCGAAGAGGCCGACCGGGTTTGCGGAGACCGGGCACCGAGATGGGATGAAGTTCAGTCCCTGGCATATACGCGCATGGTGATTCAGGAAACCATGCGGCTCTATCCCCCGATCTGGGCGCTGATGCGCCGGGCCGGCGAAGATGATGAAATCGACGGACAAAAAATACAAAAAGGCGATACGATCATCATGTGTACCTACGCGGTTCATCACAGTACGAAATACTGGAGCAACCCGGAAAAATTCGATCCCCTCCGATTTTCACCGGATCGCATGAAAAAGCGGGTCAAATACAGCTATCTGCCTTTTGCAGCGGGTAAACGTGCCTGTATCGGCGGCGCCCTTTCGCAGATCGAGAATACGCTGGCCCTGGTACAAATGCTGCGACGCTTCCGGGTCGAATATGTCGGGGACATGCCCGCCAAGATCGCCCCGACCGTGACCCTGACACCCCGGAGCCTGCCTTTCCGGATTCATGAGCTGTAGTCACGAACGCTAAGCATTC
>JANQOC010000398.1 GCA_028279265.1 Hyphomicrobiales bacterium | reverse complement strand
CGGTCCCTGGATCCAAATCTCAATATGTGGGAACTGGCGGAACCCGTTGTTCAGGAGTGGATCCAGCTTGAACTGAGCCCCGACGGGCGCCTCCAGGATGCCGCGGAGGGTGCTGCAAGTCTGGGTAAACTCGTTGGTGAAATACCGTCAATATTAATGCGTGCGGAACGCACCGCTGAATCACTGTCGGATATGGCGTCGGAAGGCCTTCGTCTCGATAACGCGACCATTGAGAAACTCGCCAGGGAGCAGTCGAAACAGAACAGGCTTGCCAGAGTCGGTATCTGGATTCTGGCCATTGCCCTGGTTTTTATCGCCATTAACCTGTTTATCCTCCGTTAAGGCTACGGGCACAAAACATGGTAATCTCAACAAGTTGACGCCCGATGTTCGAATTTCTGATTTCCCTTCTCCTGCTCGGTGCGATAAAACTGTAAGTGAAGGCTGCAAATTCCCAGGAATTCAGAGTTGACCCTGTGAAAGACAAGAAAATACTTCTGATCGTCAGCGGCGGCATTGCCGCCTACAAATGCCTGGACCTGGTGCGTCGTCTCCGGGAGCGCGGGGCTGACGTGACCGCGGTTCTGACGGAATCCGGCAAGCAGTTCGTTACCCCCCTGTCCCTGGCCGCGCTTTGTGAAAACCCGGTTTATACGGATTTGTTCGATCTCAAGGATGAAACCGAAATGGGGCACATCGCGCTTTCGCGAAATTCGGACCTTATTGTCGTTGCCCCGGCTACGGCGGATCTTATGGCTCGCATGGCTCAGGGAATGGCCAACGACCTGGCGACAACCATATTACTCGCGACGGACACACCGGTACTTGTTGCTCCGGCTATGAATGTCCGCATGTGGCAGCATCCGGCCACCCGGCGGAACATTGCGACACTGAAATGGGACGGCATACACTTCATAGGTCCCAATGAGGGAGATATGGCCTGCGGAGAGTATGGACCGGGACGCATGTCCGAGGTGCCCGAACTTCTCGATGCCATCGAGGACTTGCTGGCCATGACGGCGGACCAGCCCCTGCTTGGCAAATCTGTCATGGTCACGGCGGGGCCTACCTATGAACCGATCGATCCCGTGCGCTACATTGGCAACCGCTCTTCCGGTAAGCAGGGTTATGCCCTGGCGGCGACAGCGGCAAGACTGGGTGCGGAAACAACGCTGATTTCCGGTCCCACAGCCCTGCCTCCCCCGCCTAATGTCAACAGCATCCATGTGGAAACAGCCAAAGAGATGCTCGACGCCGCCAAGAAAATGGGAGCGGTGGACATCGCCATATGTGCCGCAGCCGTTGCGGATTGGCGGGTTGCCGAACATTCCGATCAGAAAATTAAAAAGAAGTCGACGGCAAAAAGTCCGCCCCTGATCGAGCTTGTCGAAAATCCGGATATTCTAAAAACAATCTCCAAGAAGGGGCCGCGACGGCCCACCCTGGTCATCGGTTTTGCGGCCGAGACAGAACATGTCATTCCCAACGCCCAGAAAAAACGTCAATCGAAAAATTGCGACTGGATTGTTGCCAACGATGTGTCCGAAGAAACCGGTATAATGGGCGGAGACCGTAACACAATCCACCTGATTACACCGTCAGGAGTTGAAGATTGGCCGGAAATGCTGAAAGATGAGGTCGCGGAAAAGCTGTTGCGCCGCACCGCCGACTATTTCAATGAACAGAGATCAGCTGCTCAATGACGACAATCGACAGTCAAATGTTCGAGGTTCAGGTTCAACTCAAATATCTCGAACACGGTCGTGGCCTGAAACTGCCGGAATATCAGAGCGATGATGCGGCGGGTTTCGATCTGCTGGCGGCTGTCCCGGAAGCGACGCCCGTCACAATTCAACCCCGGGAAAGCGCGCTCGTCCCAACGGGCTTTGCCATGCAATTACCCCCGGGTTATGAGGCCCAGGTCAGACCCAGGTCGGGCCTGGCCTTGAAACACGGAATTACCGTACTGAATACACCGGGGACGATCGATGCGGATTATCGCGGAGAAGTCGGGGTTATCCTCATTAATCACGGCAGCGAAGCCTTTGTCGTCAATCGTGGCGATCGTATCGCTCAAATGGTGGTCAAACCCGTCGTTCAAGCCAGTTTATGTGTGGTCGATGAAATTGATGAGACCTTGAGGGGAGAAGGCGGTTTTGGATCGACCGGCGAAAAATCCATCTGAGAACGCCTTCCAGACGTACGCTTTTGACCTGACACCCTTTCAATAACTCATTACAGATCTATCGGATGAAACTAACCAGCGAAGAAATCCAGCGTTATAAACGGCATCTAGTTTTGAAAGATGTCGGCGGTGCCGGACAGCAAAAACTTAAGGACTCCAGAGTTCTCATCGTCGGCGCCGGCGGGCTTGGTTCTCCCGTCCTGATGTATCTGGCCGCGGCGGGTGTGGGGACCATCGGCATTATCGATGACGATGAAGTGTCTCTCGACAATTTACAAAGACAGATCGCCCACAAGACTAGCCAGGTCGGAAATCTGAAGACATCGAGTGCGGCCCGGACCATCGAAGAACTGAACCCTCATGTCGAGGTGCATTGTTTGTCTGAGCGTTTAACGGCCGCTAATGCCGTCGAAATCATTTCTCAGTACGATATCGTGGCCGATGGTTCCGACAATTTTGAAACCCGGTATCTGACAAACGACGCCTGCTATCTCGCCAAAGTCCCCCTGGTGTTCGCAGCGGTCGGACCGTTCGATGGCTATGTTTCAACATTTCGCGCATTTGAAGCCACGGCCGACGGCACGCCGAAACCGAGCTATCGCTGCATTTTCCCCGTGGCCCCGCCTCCCGGTTCCGTGCCCAATTGTTCTGAGGTCGGCATCCTCGGCGCCATTGCCGGGGTTGTGGGAACGCTTCAGGCGACCGAAGTGCTGAAAGAACTCATAGGTATTGGAGAATCGTTGAGCGGTCGCCTGCTCATCTACGATGCGCTCTCATGCCGGTTCGAGATCATGAACATTCGCTGGGATCCGGACAATCCCCTGAACGGCCGGGAAAGCAACATTACCGGATTAGCCGACCTTCACCCCTGACATCAGCTTATTTTCCCCGTAATGGTGGGAAGAGAACCATCTATCGGTAAAACGGGCTGAACTGCGGGCTTAGAACATTGCTGAATAAACGCGGTCCGGAGGAGTGTGCCCGTCAAGGAAGGTCTTGATATTGATGATGACCTTTTCACCCATATCGATGCGCCCTTCGATGGTTGCCGAACTCATATGTGGCAGGGCCACGACACGGTCGCTGTTGAGGAGCTTCGGATTGATGGCCGGTTCATGTTCAAAAACATCGAGCCCGGCGCCGGCGATTTCTCCCGACTCGATCATGCGCGCCATCGCGTTTTCATCAATTATTTCGCCCCGGGCCGTATTGACAATGTAGGCCGTGGGCTTAAGGAGTTTCAGCCTTCGAGCGGACAGGAGATGATAGGTGGCCGGCGTGTGGGGACAGTTTACCGATATGATGTCCATTCGCGCCAGCATCTGGTCCAGGCTGTCCCAATAAGTGGCTTCCAGTTCGTTCTCGATATCCTCCGCCACTCGATTGCGATTGTGGTAATGGATTTGCAGGCCGAAGGCGCGGGCCCGCCGCGCCACAGCCTGACCGATGTGGCCCAGACCGATAATTCCAAGACGTTTTCCGAAAATCCGGTGTCCCAGCATCCAGGTCGGGGACCAGCCTTCCCAATCCTCGTTATGGTTTTTAAGATAAATCGTACCTTCAGCCAGTCGCCGCGGGACCGCAAGGATGAGGGCCATGGTCATGTCCGCCGTATCCTCGGTGAGGACACCGGGGGTGTTGGTTACGGTAATGCCCAGATTTCTGGCTGTCTCCAGATCGATATTGTCAACACCCGTTCCAAAGTTCGCGATCAGTTTAAGTTTTGGACCCGCCTGACTTAATACAGTCTTGTCAATTCTGTCCGTGACCGTCGGAACCAGCACATCCGCAGTCTTGACGGCGTCGATAAGTTCTTCGGTTGACATCGGTTTGTCATCGAGGCTCAAACGAGCCTCAAACAATTCGCGCATGCGTGTTTCCACAACTTCCGGCAGGCGACGGGTAATGTGGACGAGTACTTTGTCGGTTGTCATCTTCGCACCTGTTTAGCCACTATTTTGTGTTCATCTTGGCCTGTACAATTGATTGTTAAATAACTATTCAGACTAAATCGAACAGAATGCAGTGAATTGATCAATCGAAATAAAGTTTCAGCGACTGATTGCCCACAGGATCTAGCATGACCAAGCACAGATCGGAAATATATAACAGAATTCAGCCGATTGTCCTTTGTCTATCGCTGTTTTTTTCCGTTGGATGGTTAAGTGCCGGACAACCGCTGCAGGCCCAGGATCAAATTCAAGCTACCGAATTAAGAAAAGGGAAGAGTGGCCTCCCCATTCCCAGATTTGTGAGCCTGAAGGCCGACAAGGTCAACTTGCGTAAAGGTCCGGGACAGGATCATCGAATTATCTGGGTCTATCGCCATGCAGGTCTGCCTGTCGAAGTTATCGGTGAAACGGACCACTGGCGGCGCGTTCGGGATGCGGAGGGCAATGATGGCTGGATTTATTTCAGCCTGCTCTCAGGACGGAGAACGGCTCTGATCGTTCCCTGGTCAAATCTGACGGCGGGCAACGCCGATAAACTCGATCAAAATACACCTCTGCGGAATTCGCGGAACAATTCATCCAAGGTGATTGCATTGCTGGAAGCCGGTGTCGTCGCGAACATCAACAATTGCAATGGATCCTGGTGCAACGTATCCGTCGACAAGTTTGAAGGATGGATCGAACAGGAAAAGCTGTGGGGTGTCTATCGCGGCGAATCAATCAACTGATAGCGCTGGCGGAAAGCGCCTAGTCTTCATCGTTTTCTATTCTGACGACAATATCCACGCGGGAAATCCGCTTCCCTGGAGGCGCTGCGGGCAAACCGGAGATTTCCATTTCATTGGAAGGGATATCTGTCAATTTGCCATCTTTCTCATTGTAGAAATGATGATGGCTCGTCAGATTTGTATCAAAAAACGTCTTTGCCCCATTCACGGGAAGTTCTCTGAGAAGACCGGCTTCCTTGAAGTGGTGAAGTGTATTGTAAACCGTCGCCAGCGACACATGAATATTGTGGGCGATGGCCTCCTCGTGCAGCATTTCGGCGGTTACATGCCGATCGCCGGATCCGAACAACAGATTTCCTAATTCGGTCCGCTGGCGCGTGGGGCGCAATCCTGCTTTTCTCAGTATTTTTTTCACTCTCGTGCTCGACTGAGATTCACTCATCCAGGGTTCTCAAAACTTGTCTGTTTCCCGGCGCTTTTTGCCGAAGAAAAGACCAAAACAAGTCGTTTCTTTTATAAGCTTTAAATATAGAGATTGAGTATTGAAAGTGCAATATACTTAAAGCTGGGCCAAATAAGGCAGATTTTCAATAAAAATGCAAAATTTTGTCCCTACAGACTGCTATTGCCAATTTCCACCTCTTTTGATGCATGAGGTTCTGTGATAATGACTCTGTTAATCAGTGTTTGATTGGTTCGCAATTGAACTGATGATGAGGGTGGAGTTTGAAAAAATATGGCGGAACGCCGTTCAAGTTTTGAATATGAGGATCTTCTGGCATGTGGGCGAGGCGAACTCTTTGGTGAAGGTAACGCTCAGTTGCCGCTGCCGCCGATGCTCATGTTTGATCGTATTTCCAGTATCACAGAATCCGGCGGTCAGTATGACAAAGGGCAAATTGTCGCAGAACTGGATATAAAGCCTGATCTCTGGTTTTTTTCTTGTCACTTCCAGGGGGATCCCGTTATGCCCGGATGCCTCGGTTTGGATGCACTCTGGCAGATGCTGGGATTTTTCCTGGGCTGGCTAGGCTCACCGGGACGCGGACGGGCGCTCAGCGTGGGTGAAGTTAAATTTACCGGAATGGTACTGCCGGACGTGAAGAATCTTCAATATATTGTGGATCTGAAGCGTGTCATTCAAAGGAAGCTGATCCTGGGTATCGGAGACGGTCAACTCAAAGCTGACGGAAATGTAATATACACCGCCAAGGATCTGCGCGTCGGCCTGTTCTCAGACGAACCGGCAACCGAAACGGCTTCATGAAATCTGATTGTTGACACACCTTCTGATTACAAGTTTGGGCGGCACACCGAAAAAGTTTATAGCGGCGTGCCGGGAATAGTTTAGAGGTTTAAAATGAGACGTGTGGTGGTTACCGGCATGGGCATTGTGTCCTCCATTGGAAACAATGTTCAGGAAGTCCTAGCCTCATTGAGAGAAGCGAAGTCGGGCATTGTCAAAGCCGACGATTATGCCGAGCTGGGTTTCAGAAGCCAGGTCCACGGGGCCCCGACACTGGATTGGGAAACGGCCCTGGAGCGAAAAAAAAGACGTTTCATGGGGGCCGGTGCCGCCTGGAATTATATCGCCATGGAACAGGCGATTGTCGATGCCGGTTTGTCGGAAGATGAGATCTCGCACGAGAAGACCGGACTTATAATGGGCTCCGGCGGTCCTTCCACAAAGGCCATCGTACATGCTGCGGATACGACCCGGGAAAGAGGACCGAAAAAAGTCGGCCCCTTTGAAGTTCCAAAATCCATGTCCAGCACCAATTCGGCGACCCTTGCGACCCCGTTCGGCATCAAGGGTGTCAATTATTCAATTTCATCAGCCTGTTCCACGTCGGCACACTGCATCGGCAACGCTTCGGAACTGATACAGTGGGGCAAGCAGGATATCGTGTTTGCGGGCGGCGGCGAAGAACTGGACTGGACACTGTCCGTATTGTTCGATGGCATGAATGCGATGTCGTCAAAATTCAACGACACACCGGAAACGGCCAGTCGCGCTTATGATGTCAACCGCGACGGCTTTGTTATTGCCGGCGGTGCCGGCGTCCTCGTTCTCGAGGAACTTGAACACGCCAAGGCGCGGGGCGCCAAAATTTATGCCGAAGTTGTGGGTTACGGCGCCAATTCCGACGGTTTCGATATGGTGCAGCCTTCGGGTGAAGGCGCAGTAAGGTGCATGCAGCTGGCACTGGAAGGTGTTGAAGACAAGGTCGATTATATCAATCCCCATGGCACCTCGACACCGATTGGAGATCTGAAGGAAATCGAAGCCATTCGGGAGGTATTTGGAAAAGATATTCCGGCGATTTCCGCGACAAAATCCCTGACCGGCCATTCTCTCGGTGCGACCGGGGTACAGGAATCGATTTACAGCCTTCTCATGATGAATAATGGATTCATCTGCGAATCTGCCAATATTGAGGAGCTGGATCCGGAATTTGAAGATGTACCCATCGTTCTGAATCGTATGGATGATCAGGATGTTAACTGTGTTATGTCGAATAGCTTTGGATTTGGCGGAACAAACGCAACATTGGTTTATCGAAAATACAATGGTTAAGACGGTCAGGCCAAGGGTCCGAACCGAAAGACATTAACCATAATTGCTGGGCACGGAAGTCATGAGTTCTACAGAAGATAAGTCGGTCCCCCAATTGATGGCGGGCAAAAAAGGCCTGATCATGGGTGTCGCCAATGATCGATCAATCGCTTGGGGAATTGCAAAAACACTCTCGGATCACGGAGCAAAGCTGGCATTTTCCTATCAGGGAAATGCATTCGGCCGCCGTGCCGTGCCCCTTGCGGAATCGATTGGTTCGGAAATTATCGAACCCTGCGACGTTATGGATCTCGAAAGCGTCGACAATGTCTTCGCAGCCATTTCAAAGAAATGGGGAGAACTCGACTTTGTTGTCCATGCCTTGGCCTTTTCAGACCGCAACGAGCTCAAAGGCAAATATGCCGACACGACCCGTGAAAATTTCACGCAGACGATGATCATCTCCTGCTTCTCTTTTACCGAGGTTTCAAAGCGTGCGTCCGAACTCATGAAAGATGGCGGAAGTCTCCTGACTCTGACATTTGCCGGCGCAACCCAGGTTGTTCCCCGCTATAATGTGATGGGTGTTGCCAAAGCCGCGCTTGAAGCCAGTGTCCGCTATCTGTCCGAAGATCTGGGCCCTCAAAGAATTCGTGTCAACGCCCTGTCCGCCGGTCCTATGCGGACTCTTGCCGGAGCCGGTATTTCGGATGCCCGGGTACTGTTCAACTATCAGAAAGCCCACTCGCCGCTGAGACGTACACCGACCCTTGACGAAATCGGCGGATCGGCTCTGTATTTATTGTCGGATTTGTCAGGTGCAGTAACGGGTGAAGTTCATTTCGCCGACTGCGGATATCATAATATTGCCATTCCGCGTCCTGAAACCCTGGACAATTACGGTGAAAACAGTTCCGTAGCCAATCCGTCTGAAGCGGCCGAATAGCCATTTTTTGGCCATAGCGGCTTGTAAGCTCCTGTCGACACCGATTTGGATCGTTGAAATGATAGGATTTTTTGACTCAGGCTATGGCGGGCTGACCATATTTCGCTCCATTGAAGAACGTATGCCGACCGAATCTCTGATCTATCTGGGAGATCACGGCAACGCACCCTATGGCAACCGCACGTCCGATGAAATCGTTGAACTCACGCGCCAGGGTGTCGAAACACTTTTTTCCCGCGGCGCCCGTCTGGTCATCCTTGCCTGCAACACCGCAACCGCTGTTGCCTGTCGCACACTGCAACAGAACTGGCTTCCGGGCAGCCGCTGGGCTGACCACAACGTACTTGGCATAATTGCACCGACCGTGGAAGCCGCCACCCAGACGCCCTGGGCCATTACCGAGCCCCAATATCCGCAGAAATTCAATACCGAGAGTGTCGCAATTTTTGCGACAACCAAAACTACCGAGTCCGCCGTCTATCCCGAAGAAATCCGCAAACGGTGTCCGCAGGTTCAGGTGATCCAGAAATCCTGTCCAGAACTTGCCGGTGAAATAGAGAACGGAGTTTCCGAACGGGATCTCTCGGATCTGGTCAGGCGGTACATAGATGAACTGCTGAGCTCAGG